>PNOB01000311.1 GCA_013824585.1 Desulfobacterium sp.
GTTCCGGCGAAAACTATAATCCAGTATTTTCGGCTCTTTTCTGGGCACCGACTTTCGCCGGTGTGACGCTTTTAAATAGTTTTGAAATTAGCTCATCATTTTTCCGAAAGATGTTTTTCAATGTCAGATAGAATACCGTCCCTTTTTTTTTCCAGGTATTCAGCCTCTATTTTCAATCTCGTGATCAATTGCTCCTTTGTTTCGGTATCTGAACCAAAATCCGGATTCATCATCTGCATCAAGAGGTTATTGATCGCATCAAGGAAACGGGATCGTAATTGAATGATAAATTCATTTGAGTTTTTCACTATTTTTCATCCCCCCTTAAGTTTTTATTGTTGAGTTGCGGCAGATTTTCAATTTTTAGTCTATTTGATGTAAAGGCATGTTTGTATTGCCGCATTCGAATGAAACTACGCCAGTCTGCAATTTCAGTCCACCTTAACTTGAGGGTGTTCCCGCCTCTGATCCCCAGGCCTGAACCTCAGGTTTGTCCGCAACGGCAACTGGTTCAATTCCCAGAAGCTTCAGTTTTTCGAGAAAGGCTTCAAAGGTGAATGGTTTTAAGATATAGCCATTCACCTTATACTTGATCGCCTCAAGTACGGCTGCTTTGCTGCTTTCGGTGGTTACCAGCATGAATTTGGCGTCCTTGATCGCAGATGTCGATCTTGTCTCCTTCAAAAACTCAAGCCCTGACATTTGGGTCATATGGATGTCCGAAATCACAAGACCATATGGTTTTTGTTTCAGCATATTCAACCCTACACTGCCGTCATCAGCCTCTTCCACATCCTTGTATCCCATCTTGTTCAACATCCCTTTTACCAGGGAGCGCATGGTTGATTGATCATCGACAACTAAAAAATTCATGGTTTGCCTCCTTATATTAAATTTTGAGCCTGACGAAAATGCTTTTCAAAAGGACACTTTTTGTTCAGATTCGCTTCACGTATCCAAAAGTTCATTGCCCGCATCTCTTACGAATATTTCTGTTGTTCCTCGGACATCCTGAACGTTTCATCAAGATTCAGAAACCGGACCAGATTATGTCCGATAAAAGCAACCCCGGTAATGCATTGCGGAATTGACGGATAGCTTTTGATTTCCACATCCGTATGGATTGCATCCGGCATCTGCGACACCAGTATTCCTTTCCGTAATTCCTCATTTTTTGGAATGATTACAAAATACTCATTCACTTCTTCAAGCTCTGTAGCTCCATGAAATAATTTTTCAAGGGAAAGCAGTGGCAGCGCTTTTCCGATATAATCTATGAAAAACATGTCACCACTGCGATAAACTTGTTTAAAACCGACTTTCTCTATCTTTGAAACGCCTTCCAAGTCGACGGCGAAATAGTCATCATGGGTGTTGTTGAATATAATAAACGGTTTACTCGTTACATCCTTTTTGGATTGTTCTTCTGCTTTCCGTTCCTTTGCCTCCTCCATGCCGGCCTCATCGAAACGAAACCCGCAGATACGCGCTATGGCTGCGACATCAAGGATCATGGCGACCCTGCCGTCCCCCAGAATGGTTGAACCTGCATAACATTTACATTCCTTCAAATAATCCGAAATAGGTTTCACCACAATTTCTTCCGTATCGAAAATATTGTCAACAACCAGACCCATTCTGTTATTCCCGATTCGCATCACAATCACATTGATTTCACTCTGTCCGCTTTTTAGCCCGTCTTGGGTTTTCTCGCTTACTTCATCAAAAACAGCTCCATTCCCATCTGAAGAGATGACGCTGCGATCAATGTTGAGTGCATCGGACAATTTCAGAAGCGGAAGCAATTTTCCTCTTAGCCTCATCACGTCGGCCTTCCCAACTTTTTCGATTCTCCGCCCTGTTTCGCCCGTCTTGATATTTACGATTTCCGTCACATTGACCTGAGGAATGGCGAAACGTTTGTCCCGGACGCCAACGATAATTGAAGGGATTATCGTCATCGTCAGCGGCAGTCTTATCTTTACAGTCGTTCCACGACCGATCACGCTGTCGATATCAAACGTTCCACCTAATTTTTCAATGCTGTTCTTGATCGGCTCCATCCCTATCTTATGGCTGACGTCTGCCGAGGGTTTAGACGCAGGTGAAAATCCGGAAGCGAAAATAAGTGCGATCTTTTCAGGGTCTATTCCGCAGCCGTCATCAGAGATAATGAGTGTGATCAGTCCTCCTTCCTTAAATGCTTTAACAATGATTTGACCGGCTTCCGGCTTACCCAAACTTTTCCGCTCTTCCTCATTTTCAATGCCATGCACCACAGCGTTTTGAAGCAAATGCGCGAGCGGTTCGAAAAGACTTTTTACTAATGATTTATCAAGTTCGACTTCTTCTCCCTCAAGGTTAAGATCGACTTTTTTTAAAAGACGGTGGCCGTGATCCCTGATAAGCCTTGGAAGTTTATGAAATAAGCTACCTATGGGTTGAAGCCGCATTTGCATGATTTTCCCCTGGATTTTGCTTGTTACCGTATTCAGGTTCTGGGCAACGATCCGAACCTTGGGATCATGGAAATAAATACTCTCCAGCTCCCTTTTTAACTGATTCCTTGCAAGTACCAGTTCTCCTACAAGATTCATCAAACGGTCGATTATATCTGCTCCCACGCGGATGGTTTCGCCTGACCCTGCTTCTTTATCCTTCTGCGTATCCTTTATCGCCTGGTTTTTTGGATCTGTTTCCGGCGATATTTTTTCCTTACATATGGCTAACGATTTGTCATCCAAGGCTTTAAGCAATTTTTCGCGTTCGAGCAGGATAATCTTGTCTTGGGGGAGACTGATAAAATCGCAGAGGAGATCGGATTCCATAGCGGTCGCATAAATCAGACGGCTTATCAAAGACTCCTTATCAAGGTCATGGAACAGAATCTGACCGTATGATTCCAGGTCCGAAAGCGGCAGGTTCGGGGCGGAAATTGCATAGACATACATACCGCTTGCGACCGTGGTTTTAACGGTTTCCTTTTCCAGATGTAAAAACGCGTCTTCAAGCTCAAAAATACGCAGCGCTTCCAGAAAGTCCGGGCTTTTGCCGGATGTCTCTTTTGAATCCGCATTGCTTTTATTTTTGGTTGTATCTTTCTTGATTTCACCTTTTGTCCCGCTTAAATAGCCATTAATCCGATCAAGCTCATCTGTTATGGAAACCTTGTCACTTGCTTGAACATCATTCAGCATAAGCCTTAGCTTATCAACTCCGCAGAGCAGAGCGTCGATCTTGTCCGGGTCAGGGAAAAGCACTCCATCTCTGAAACACATCAAGAGGTTTTCCATGACATGACTTAAATTCATGATGACGGAAAGATTAAAAAAGCCGGAGGAACCCTTGATGCTGTGAATCGCGCGAAATACTCTGTTCAAGATATCCTTTGAAACTTTCGCCCCTGACCTTTCCATGGCAAGCAGATCAGGTTCAATGCTTTCAAGATGATCGCTATTTTCAGCCACAAACTCATTTAAAAGTTTTTGTTCATAATGATCATTCATGGCTGTTTTTACCTTACTAAAATGCTGTCTTGTTTTCTTAAAGAGATCATTATCATAGCTGTATTGTCGCGACCTTCAATCCGCCCTTATCCACAATGCTGATAAGCACCTTGCCGTTGTCATTGCACCATTTTTGAATATCCTGTTGAAAGGAATGACAGTCCGCGTGGACTTCAAGCGTTGTACCCGGGGCAAGCGTATTGGCTTTAATCGCTGTTTTTAATACAGGTTGCGGGCATTTCATGCCTTTGCAGTTTAAAATTTCAGCCATTTATTTTCTCCTTTTGCATTTTCATCCGTAGGGGCGGTTCGCTTGTAAGGGCGGTTCGCGAACCGCCCCTACGGATATTGATTAACCTATCGAATGATTGTTTGGACAATATTACCTGATCTATCTCTCAGGATAACCTCAAGCGGCATTTTCCCGGGGAGATTGTGCGTGGCACAGGAAAAACATGGATCATATGCCCTGAAAGCCATTTCAATCTTATTTAAAAGTCCGTCATTGACCTCACCGTTTTTGATCAATTTCTTAGCGGCCTTTTCTATGGACATGCATATGGCCGCGGAATTGAATACAGTCGCTACCAGGAGGTTCACTTTTACGATCAGGCCGTTTGCATCGGTTTCATAATGATGGATCAATGTACCCCGGGGCGCCTCGACCACGCCGATTCCTTTTTTCGGGGTATTCAGTTCCATGTTTCTGATATTCGGATCAGTAAGCGCCTCAGCCTCAGATAATTCCATTATTCTTTCAGCAGCATACAACACTTCAACAAGCCTTGCCCAGTGCCAGGCCAAAGTATTGTGGCAAGGTTGCCCGCCAAGAGTTGAATACATTTTCTCATATTCTTTTTGGGCCAGTCTGGTGGCCATACCGGTTGACGCATTCAGCCGTCCAAGCGGGGCCACCCGGACAATGCCAGATTCGTCTCCGCCTACAAACCCTTTCCACCCGAACTTTTTCAGATAGGGGAATTTGATGTAAGTGAAATCTTCAACGTGTTCCGTTAGGATATCGGTATAAGCATCGGCTGAAAAAAGCTCAATCTGTTTTCCTTGGGTATCCACAACCCTAAGGTTTCCGTCATAGAAGTTCACCTTGTTTTCAGCATCCATAAGGCCCATGTAATTGGTCTCATCATGGTAAATGTCCGATAGAATCAAATCCACATACGCCTTGTTCTTGAGTACGATCGCATCAAAAGCCGTCAAAGTGAATTCAGCAAAAGAAACAGCTTCTTTAGCAAATTCTTTCAGGCGCATTTGCATATCCCGAGTCACGGTTTTGGCGACGCCACCGGGCAGACCCAGCACCGGATGAATCACCTTGCCGCCTATTTCAGCCATCAGGTCGCGGCAGCGCTTTCTAATTTCAATCACTTTTTTAGCAGTATCCAGACCCACTTTAGCGATGACACCTAAAATATTTCTTTCTTCA
>PNOB01000312.1 GCA_013824585.1 Desulfobacterium sp.
TGCGTGGCCTGTCATGAGGACAAATCAAAAAACTGGTTGGAAAAAAAAGGACTTTGGCTTCATACACCCGCTGCACAGGGCCGCTGTGTCGTATGCCATCATGCCCATCAAAGTACCCAACCATTTTTATTGCTGAATAATCGTGAGAAACTATGTAAAGAATGTCATGTTGGGAAAAAATGTGCGGGAAACGAATCCCATGCGCAAAATGCTAACCAATGTCTTGTATGTCATAACCCCCATGCAGGGATAAATAAAATGATGCTGGTCAAAGAAATGAAGGAAGAACGATCGAAATCGCCCATTCGGATCGAATTGAATGCACAGGGCAACGATAAGGATTAGCCCGGCGCACATCGATCATGTGAATAGAAAAAACGATTTTCGAAATGCATCCGAAGGAGAGAAAATCAATTGAAGGCCAAGAATTGGATGATGCCAGGCAGGAAAGCAGTCATCCGATTGGCTGTCTTGATCATTTTAGGGGTAAGTAGGCTTTTCCCGGGGTTGTTTGCTGCTACCCATGTGTTCGCGCAAACTGTTCCCATCGAGCCATTGCAGCGTGAAGCAGTCATGCCATCCGAATCTTCACAAACCGATAAGGAAGGCCTGGGGCGATATTTAGCATTTACCCGGCCGAAAATCAGTTTCGGATTATCCACCGAATTTCGAGAAGAGCTGCGCCTCCGCGAAGGGGTGGAAAAAAAAGATTTTAATCGAAGCACAAATGAAAAAGCCGAGATTGAAACCAGTGGGTGGCTTTATCATTCCGGTCTGGCAGCCTATACCCTAAGCTACCAACCGGAATGGACTCAGGCATCGGAAGAGCACGATCCCGGCCTCTCATCGCGCAGCAATCTCTTTGTAAACGGCTATCAGGGTGATTTGTCTTTTTTTCAATACAAGCCCTATACCATGCACCTTTTCTCAAATCGGAGGCAATATTCCTTGAAGAGCGCTTTTGCGGCAAAAACTGACACCGATGCGGAATCATACGGTGCTGATTTCAACTTGAAATATTCTGTTTTACCCACAAATCTTCAATATATGCATTATGAGAACATCCAATCCGGTTTCTATGCGGCAACCCAGGAGGGGGATTCAATCCGGAGCGATATCCGTTACGGAACTGCCAAAACAAACACACGCTTAAGTCTAAAGCGCCAGGATCAGACCAGGACTACGGAAGGAATTTCCAGTCAGGTGGAAAGCGCCAACCATGATTTGCGAAACGACATTAACTTCACCAATGACAAACAGGTTCGACTCAACTCCTTTGCTTCTTTTCAGTCCACCGACAGCAAACAGTTAAATACTTCCAGCTTTTCTTTGAATGAAGATCTTATTTGGACCCATACAAAAAATTTTAGTTCTGATTACCATGCCGGTTGTCGTCGCAACGAATGGCGTGATACCCAAGATCAAAATCTGTCTTTCAGTTCGGGATTCAGACATCTGCTTTATGAGAATTTGACGACCAGCGGTGGATTGCGCACCTCCATGGAGGATTATAACGAAGGAAATGTTGATGCTTATGGCGGCAGATTGAATTTTGATTACCAGCGTGAGATCCCTTGGGGCATACTGAAATTGTCCATGGGCCATGATTATGAAACCAACCGTCGTTCTTTTATGCAAGATTATATTATAAAGACCAAGTCGCTGATGCTACGGGACGACTCCCTGACCTTTCTGGATGAACGCAATGTGGATGCTACATCCATTATTGTAACCGATGATTCCGGTAGCATTATTTATGTGAACGATGTGGATTATCGACTCACCCTAATGAACGGGTTTATCCGGATCCAAAGAACCGGTTTCAGCTCCATCAAAGACGGGGATACAGTGCGGGTGAATTACCGTTTTTTACAGGATCCGCAATTTGATGACGCATTAATCGGCCAAGCATACGGCATCAGCCTGGAGCTATGGAAGATGTTGACCCTGGGGTACCATTTTTCACACAATCAGCAACACATATCATCGGGCGTCTCGTCTTCGTTTCCCACCAACGATACGTCCAATATGGCTGATGCAAAGTTGGCTTGGCGCTGGACGGAGACATCTCTGAATTATACGGATACGGACCGCAGTTCGGGTATTTCTTCCACTACATGGCTGACGAAAGAAAGAATCACTTTTTGGCCGACAAGCGGGCTTTTTTTTCAGGTTACTGGTCATGACGGCAGGAGACATTTTAAGGAGGAAAACCGGTCGGAGAATTTTTACGGTCTGACATGCAGTCTGAACTGGCTGCCGGTGAGGTGGTGTCGATACACGCTTGAAACTTTTAAGAGGGACTTGTCAGGAGAAACGGAAAGCACGACGAGCCATGGAGTTGAATCCATTTTAGAGTTGTCATATCGGATATGGGGAGGTACTATTCGGTATCAGTTTTATAACGAGCAAGATAAATTGCATGATAACCAGAGGCAGGTATATACGATATATGCTGAAATTAAAAGATCGCTTTGGTGATCGACTCAGCCTGAAGCCGTGGGCTGTTCAATTCTTCTTCGTCATGCTGATCCCGACGATGCTGGCCCTGACTCAGGGCTGTTATCGGCAGCCAAATATCAAATCCGAGGTCCCGGAGATGGTCTGGCCGAAATCATCTGAAAAACCGCGGATCCGCTTTTTACAAACCGTTTCCGAACCGGATGATTATCAGATCCGCAAAGGGATGTTTTATCGCATCATGGACTATGTTGCAGGATTCGAAGCAGAGGCCCTTCTTGTTTCACCCTATGGCGTGGAAGCGGATCAGGAAGGGCGTCTTTATGTCGTGGATGCATTTTTAAAAACCGTTGTCGTATACGATGTGAAAAGCAACAGCTATTATCACTTCGATACGGGCGAAAAACCGCTTTCTTCTCCCATTGATATTGCCGTTGATTTTCAAAGAGGGAATGTTTATGTCACCGATTCAAAAACCGGCGCTGTTTTCGCATATCAAGATTTTGGAAGGAAATTCATCGGCTTCATCGGTCAGGGCATGCTTGAGAGACCCACCGGCATCGCCGTTAATAAAGTCTCGTCCGAATTGCTGGTAGTGGATACATTGGTTGGGGATGTTTTGCGTTTTGATCTGATAAGTCATCATTTTAAAGGAAAATTTGGCCCCAGGGATTCATCCGATTCGCTGCATAGCCCGACCCATATATCGGTTGTGCAAGATGGCTCCGTCCTGGTGACAGACTCCCTGAATTTTCAGGTGCTGAAATACGATAAAAACGGAAACGTAATCGGGCGCTTCGGAGGCGCCGGGGATGGTCCGGGATATTTCTCAAGACCTCGAGGCGTTGCGGCGGATAGTGACGGCAATGTTTACGTGGTGGATGCGCTGTTTGATAATGTTCAAATTTTCAGCCATGAAGGCAACTTGTTGATGGCTTTCGGAGAACATGGCGTCGATTTGGGAGAATTCTGGTTACCGGCGGGTATCTACATTGATGGGGAAGATCGAATCTATGTATCGGATGCATATAACAAGAGGATTCAGATCTTCCAATATTTGAAAGAGCCAATTTCAAAACGATTAAAAAGCGTCACACCGGCGAAAGCCGATGTCCAGAAAAGAACTGAAAATACTGGATTCCAGCTTTCGCCGGAACTACAACAATTGACTTTTGAAATTGGCTCGAAAGAACAATAATGGAAATGAAACAAAGTCAGCTTTTAAGCAAACTACTTGTGTTTTTCATGATGACGATCTTATTTCAGAGCCCTGCTCTGGGAGGCGGTAGTATCCGCAACACCAAACATAATCTATCCACAAGCGGTCCGGGATCTATCAGGGCAGCATCAAAGGATGAAATCTGCGTTTTCTGCCATACTCCCCCCAACCCCATGCTGAATCGATTCAAATGGAATCGGATGAACACCACTACGAGTTATACGCCCTATCAAAGTTCCACCCTGCGTTCAAAAGTCGGCCAACCAACCGGGTCTTCAAGGTTGTGCCTCAGCTGTCATGACGGGACCATCGCTCTGGGAGCGATGATAACGGAACCGGAGGAGGTCCGCTTCAAGGGCGGCATCCGCTTCATGCCGGAAGACAAGCCATCAAAGATCGGTACCGATTTGTCGGATGACCATCCCATATCCATGGTATATGATGCCGGTCTTGCTGCGGAAAATAACGAACTTCTTTCACCGTCCCTCTTGCCTCTAGAAATCAAACTTGATGACGATGATCAACTTCAATGCACTTCGTGTCATGACCCTCATGACGATACTCATGGCAAATTTCTCGTCATGTCCAATCGATATTCCAGCCTTTGCACATCCTGCCATGTAAAGGAAGGGTGGCCCCAAAGCTCCCATGCCGTATCCGGCACAAACGTAAACCGATCCGAACGAAAAATCCGGGAAGATATGGAAAATCGCACAGTGGCGGAAAATGGATGTGAAAATTGCCACAGACCGCATACGGCATCAGGCCATGAGCGCTTATTGATTCACCGTTTCGAAGAGGATAATTGCCTGGTCTGTCATAATGGCAAGGTCGCTGTAACGGATATCGAATCGGATTTAAGCAAAACATATAGCCATCCGGTTCAGGATTACGTCGGAATCCACGATGCAGCGGAAGATTTCACCAGCGGTGATGTTCTTGCCCATGTGGAATGCACAGATTGTCACAATCCCCATCAGGCCGGAAAAGAAACAGTTGCCTTATCAGGTCTGCCCGGTTCGAATCTGGGGGTGGTCGGCATTAATGCCGGCGGTCAACAGGTGGCCAAAGCGCAGAGTTTGAATGAGATCTGTTTTAAATGCCACAGTGATCACAGTATGATCGCAGAGTTGCAGATAACCCGTAAAATCGAACAGCTTAACACCCGACTGGAATTTTCCTCCGGGAATCCTTCCCATCATCCGGTAGGAAACTTAGGTGTCAACGCAGATGTGCCCAGCCTCATGTCTCCATGGACGGTCAACAGTCTG
>PNOB01000313.1 GCA_013824585.1 Desulfobacterium sp.
ATAACAGAAACATGGCCCACACCCAGCGCACTGACCAGTTTTTCGATCGAGACCGGGTTATATCCTTCATAGTTCAGCTCGTTCATATCCACGCCTGGGTTGGGTTGATGCCCGGTCATGGCGGTTGTCCGGTTATCCAGAATTACCAGGGTAAAATTATGATTGTTGAAAACCGCATTGATCAATCCGGGAATTCCGGAATGGAAAAAGGTGGAATCACCGATCAGTGCAATCACTTTTTTGTCGGTTACCTGCGAAAATCCGCAGGAAGTACCGGCTGAAGATCCCATACAGATCAGAAAGTCTCCCATGGACAGGGGCGGCAGGAATCCAAGGGTGTAACAGCCGATATCGGTCGGATAGATGGTTTCCATGCCCTTGGTGGCCTGCTTGATGGCATAGAATGTAGCCCGGTGAGAGCATCCTGCACATAAATTGGGCGGCCTCTGCGGGATCTCCGGGATGTTGGATGTATCCACCGGCTTTGTGGGTGTGTATGGAATATCAAAATAGGCGGCAATGTTCTTTCGAACCATGGCCGGATCATATTCAAACAGTCTTGAAAACAGGGTATCGCTTTTGCCGGCAATGGGCAGGATCAGTCCGGCTTCCTGGGCAAAGGCCTTGACTGCTTCTTCCATATAAGGTTCACCTTCTTCGACAACAAGCACCCTGGTGCAGTCTTTTAGAAAGGCTTTGATGGTTTTTTCAGGCATGGGGTGGGAAAAACCGATTCGAAGAATCTTCACCTGATCTATCAGATTTAATTCGGAAACCGCATCCTGCACATAATTATAGCTTACCCCATTACAGATGATTCCGAAATTTCCGCTGCCATGGATAATATTGTATGGGGACTGGTCGGAAAGCGTTTCCGCCTTACGGATATTTTTCAGGAGTTTTACATGCAGTTTCCGGGAAACAGCCGGGACGGTCACATAGTTGAACGGGTCTTTTTGGAAGTCACCTTTTGTCTTTCTGTCTTTAATCTCACCCAGACAGACAACGGCCGTGGAATGGTTGATCCGGGTTGTGGTTCTCAGGATGACCGGTTCCTCTAAATCTTCGGATAATGCAAAAGCAGCTTCCGTCATCTCTTTTGCCTCGGCAACCGAAGATGGTTCCAAGATGGGAAGTCCGGACAGTTTTCCGTAATAGCGATTGTCCTGTTCATTCTGGCTCGAAAACATGAAAGGGTCATCTGCCGTAAGAATCACGAGACCTGCTTTGGTACCTACATAGGCAAGGGTCATCAGGGTGTCTGCAGCCACATTCATCCCCACATGTTTCATGATGCACATGCTTCGTACACCGGAATTGGCAGCTGCAGCAGCAACCTCAAGGGATACCTTTTCGTTGATGCTGTACTCAAAGTACAGGTCACTTTCTTTTGAAATCTGGAAAAAATTTAAGGATATTTCAGAGGAAGGTGTGCCAGGATAGCTGGATGCAAAAGCAACCCCTGCTTCAATGGCTCCTCGTGCAATCGATTCGTTTCCCAACAGGAGCATATTGGCTCCAGGTTCGTTTGTCAGTAATTTATGCATACAGATTGCCTCAATTGTTAGCCGTTTGTCAGTGATAATTTTTTTTTAAATCACTGAAACATATCAGAAGAATTACATAGACGGCTTTCAGCCATCCAGCGAAATAAAATTGATTCATATAACAGCCCCATAATCGGTGTAAAGTATTTTTTGTTTTATGAATGCATATGATATGGTTTGGTGAATGAAAAAACCTTTACTTTATCGGTTTGATCTTATATGAAAATACTCTCACAGAAAAATACTAAAAAATTGAGTTGTGTCAAATAGTTCTAACTGGTTGAACACCCGAGAAGAGGCAGCTATGCAGGAGAATATTTCCCTGGTTATTGCAACAAGAAACAAAGGGAAAACAGCGGAAATCCGGGATCTATTAAAAGGATTTCCAATTCTGATTAAAAATCTCGATGACTTTGGCCCTATCCCGGAAATGCGGGAAGATGGGGATACCTTTGATGAAAATGCATATCAAAAATCCAGTTTTGCAGCCAGGGTGTTGGGATACCCTGCACTTGCCGATGATTCCGGCCTGGTGGTTGAAGCCCTTGGGGGAAAACCAGGGGTTCACTCTGCCCGATACGGCGGTGAAAAGGCAACGGATGCGGATCGCTGCCGCATGCTTCTTGCGGAATTGGGGGAAAACACCAACCGGAAGGCTGCATTTGAATGTGTCATTTCCATTGCAGTCCCCACTGGTGCTGCATTGACTTACGAAGGCCGTTGTGAGGGACGCATCACAACCAAGCCGGAAGGAACAGGCGGATTCGGGTATGACCCGATTTTTTATTCATTGGAATATCAGAAAACCTTTGCCCAGTTGACCATGGAAGAAAAGAGCTGGATCAGCCATCGGGGAAAGGCTTTGAAACAGGTCATCAAAGAGTTTGACAAGGTGTTGATCTGGATCAGACAGCACATGCCGATCCAGGAAAAGATCGATTGTAAACAGTAGAGCCAATTTCAAAAGTCTGTTGTCGTCATTCCGGCGAAGGCCGGAATCCAGAGAAGTGAAGTACTATCCAGTATTTTCAATTCTTTTCTGGACACCGGCCTTCGCCGGTGTGACGGTTTTTGATCGTTTTGAAATTAGTTCAGTAAAGAAAGGATTTAAAAAAATCCTGATAGTATCGCTTGTCAGTCATTTTATGGATCTGAAAGAAATTACCCTTTCTTTGATAGTTACAATTTTTAATTGTCTAAAGAGGAGAAAAGACTATGCTGGAGAGAAATAAGGGGATTGATATTGTATTGCACATCGGAGGCATCAAAACCGCAAAACAGGCTATGGATCTTTTTCAAACTAAGATGGATTCAAAGAATCTGGATAAGATCCGGAAAATTAAAAATCCAGACGCACTTCTGAAAATTGGAAATTCCATTGCAATGTGTCAACCGGATTCCGTGATGATCAATAGCGGATCAGCGGAAGATGTAAACGAGGTCAAAGCACTGGCTTTGAAAAAGGGCGAAGAAGCCAGGCTTCCCATGAAGGGTCATACCATCCACTTTGATCTGAAGGAGGAGCAGGGAAGAATTTTAGACCGGACATTCTATATTGCAAATGAAGGCGAGAAAATCAGCTCCCTGGCCAATAAGAAATTGCGGGACGAAGCCATCAAGGATATCCAGAAGATCATGGTCGGGATCATGAAGGGAAAGGTCATGATGGTAGGGTTTTATATGAGAGGCCCCTTGGGTGCGCCGGTTTCCAATCCTGCAATCGAGATTTCAAGCTCTGCTTATGTGTCCCACAGTGCTGAACTGCTTTATCGAAATATTTTCGATGCTTTTGATAAAGAAGTTGAGCGTCTTGGGCATTTTTTCACCAATGTTCATAGTGAAGGCCTGAATCGGTCCGAGGACCTGCCCAATGCGCGTGTTTTTATGGACAGGAGTTACTGGACAACGTACAGCATGAACTGTACGTATGCCGGAAACACCCTGTTGTTGAAAAAAGGGAATCATCGGTTTGCGGTGGATAAAGCCATTTATGAGGGAAAAGGGATGCAGCTTGCCGAGCATATGTTTATTACCGGTATCAATGGCCCCAAAGGCAGAATCACCTGGTTTACGGGTGCTGCACCCAGTGGATGCGGGAAAACCACAACAGCAATGGCCGGCAATCATTTTATCGGCGATGATCTGGCACAGATGTGGATTGACAAAAACGGCAGCATCCGATCCATCAATCCGGAAGCCGGAATTTTCGGAATCGTCGAAGACGTAAACCGGGAAGGCGATCCAATGCTGATGGAGCTTCTTAGAAAGCCCGGCACCGAGGTGATCTGGTCTAATGTATTGATCGATGAAGAGGGCGTGCCGCAATGGGTCGGGAATGGAGAAAAACCGCCGGAAAAAGGGAAAAATTTTCAGGGAGAGTGGGTTCAGGGAATGAAAGATAAAAACGGAAAGGAAATCCCCTGCTCGCATCCCAATTCACGCTGTACGCTTTCGGCAAAGGCACTGAGTATTTATTCCGAAATTTCTGAAAGTGCAGAAGGCGCGGAAACCAGAGTCATCACTTACAGCGGACGGGACAGTGATACCATGCCGCCGGTATGGGCTGCCATCAACACGGATCAGGGGGTAGTAATCGGCGCCTCAATCGTTTCTGCAGCTACGGCCACGGAAGTCGGGGCATCCGGAGTGAAAAGGGCCCCATGGGCCAATGCTCCATTTATCCCGGGTTCTCTGGCAGATTATATGAATGTTCAGTTTCAGTTTTTTGGCAATCAAAAAATTGCGAAAGATAAAAAGCCGGTCATGGCAGGGCTCAATTATTTTCTGACCGATGAAGCCAGAGGCGGGACATCCAAAAAACTCCTGGGTGAGAAAAAGGATGTGAAGGTATGGCTTTCCTGGCTGGAGCTTCATGCACACAAAGAGGTTAAAGTCATTGAAACGCCGATCGGATATCTTCCCAGATATGAAGATTTGAAGCGGTTATTCCAGACCATCATTCAAAAAGAGTATCCAAAAGAGCTTTATAACAAGCAGTTTTCACTGTATATCGACAACATCGTTGCAAGGATTGATTTACAGAGTCAGGCATATGGAAACGAAGAGAATGTTCCGGAAAAGCTTTTCGTGATTTTGAAAAAACAGCGGGAAGAACTGATCGCTCTGAAAGAAAAATTTGGAGCAGTTGTAACACCGGATCAGCTTCAGGTGTGATAGCGATGTCAAATGCAGTCTGAAACCAGACCGACGGTTTTTAAAGTGATATTCAGCCGCCGAATGATTGTGGCGCTGATCATGGGGTTCGCCAGTGGGCTGCCTCTTCTTCTGACAGGGAGTGTTTTACAGGCCTGGATGAAAGAAGAAGGGGTTGATCTGACGGTGATCGGATTGATGACGCTTGTTGGCCTCCCCTACACGCTGAAATTTCTTTGGG
>PNOB01000314.1 GCA_013824585.1 Desulfobacterium sp.
GTTATATTCGGAGATCAGCAGGATTTTGTTGCAACCCTGGTCAATGTTGATCCGATTGTTGTTGGAAAGTGGGCGGAAGACCGTGGAATCTCTTATTCAACTTTTATGGATTTATCTGCAAAACCGGAAGTTGCCGAACTGATCCGGGAGGAGATCGTGAAAATCAATGGGAATGCGGAAAAAAAACATTTCCGCATCAAGCGGTATGCCATCCTGTATAAATTGCTGGATACGGATGATGGCGAGTTGACCAAAACCGGAAAAATCCGGCGGAAGTTTGTCCGGGAAAAATATCAGGATCTCTACGATGCATTGTACGATGAGGGAGTTGAAGAGAAAGAGGTGGAAGCGTTTTTTCAATATCAGGATGGCCAGACAGCAAACGTGAAAACCAGAATTTCATTTTATACAATGGAAGGGGTGTCATGACCTATTTCTTTCAGTTAGTGCTCAGTGGAATTGTTGTTGGTTCCATCTACGCCCTGTCTGCCTTAGGTTTTGTATTGATTTATAAATCCAGCCGTGTGCTGAATATCGCTCACGGACAGCTCATTGCAACTGGTGCATTCATCACCTATGCCCTGACGGTCTGGTTGGGTATACCGATTTACATCTCCTTCTTTATCAGTCTTTTGATCACCTTTTTCCTGACCATGAGTGTGGAGAGAATTTTTTTACGTAGGTTGATCGGAGAACCCATTATTTCCGTTATTATGGTCACCATCGGTCTGATGTCCATTCTGGATGGTCTGATCTACCTTACACCTTTTGGCTCGGAAAATTTTTCATTTCCCCTGTTCCTTCCCAAGGAACCCATTTCAATGGCCGGAGTATCCATGTCCTGGACTCAGCTGGTGGGGGTGATCATTACCTTTGCCCTGATCGGTGCTTTTTCCTGGTTTTTTAAAAAATCAACGATTGGAATATCCATGCGGGCGGTTTCCGATGATCAGCTTGCATCCATGTCCATTGGGATTTCGGTTCCGAGGGTGTTTGGTCTTGCCTGGGCAACAGCGGGTTTGAGTGCCGCCGCTGCCGGTGGAATTATCGGCAACACTACTGGATTGAACTTTGACACACTCCATGCATTCGGGATTACGGTTTTTCCTGTGGTGATTCTGGGAGGACTGGATTCCATCCTGGGTGCGGTTGTGGCAGGGATTATCATGGGATTGATTCAGCAGTTTGCAGGCGGATATCTGGATGGTAACTGGGGGCTCAACGGGACAGGAGTTGTGCTGCCATATATTATTCTGTTGATCATTCTGCTATTCAAGCCTCACGGACTTTTTGGAATACATGAAATTGAACGGGTGTAGCCTATGTCAGCAAATCGTTGGTTAGCAACCGGTAACTATTTTACCACCTACAAAGAAGAACAGCGGATCTTTTTTACCCACACGGATCGCCTGCTCTTCTCCTTTTTTCTGGTATGCGTTTTTGTCTGGCCTTTGATCTTTGAAACAAATAATACATATATGCTTGTCGTTGACAATATATTGATCGCAATGATTGCCGTTCTAGGTCTGAATATCGTTACCGGTTTCGCCGGACTGATTTCCATCGGTCATGCAGCTTTTGTCGGTGTAGGGGCTTATACGGTGGCCTCTGTTTCCCGGGTAATGGGCAATGACTATATTTTTCTGACCCATGCCTGGCCTTTGATGATTCTGCTTTCCGGTTTTGTCGGTGCAGGTTTCGGAGCGATGGTAGGACTGCCGGCCTTTCGCCTGAAACATCTGTATCTGGCGATTGCAACGCTTTCTTTTCAGATGATTTTTCAATGGACAATCAACTTCATGGAGTTTTTTAACCAGGGTCAGACCATTTTTATAGGTCGTGTTTTCTGGTTTACCGGTGAGGTGGGTCGGAATGAACATTATATGTTCTGGTATTATGTGATACTGATAATCCTGGTTCTTATGGGATTTATGGTTCGCAACCTTCTTCGGACGCGGTTCGGGCGATGTTTGATTGCGGTTCGGGATAATGACCGGGCAGCAGATGCAATGGGCATGCATCCGGGGCTGACAAAAGTCTATGCATTCGCACTGGCAGGGTTTCTTGCCGGAGTCGCCGGTGCGCTTCATGCATACCTGTATCGGGGTGTCGGGGTTGAATCCTTTACCCTGAAAGCGTCCATTACTTATCTTGCCATGGCCATTGTGGGAGGGCTTGGAACTTTAAACGGTTCTTTCTGGGGGCCCGCGGCGATTCAAATGCTTGAACTTCAGGTTGAAAAAATAGCAGAACATGCCGGTGACATGCTGCCGGCCAGTATAAACCTTGCGACAGCACTGAGGCCTCTTGCCTTTGGTCTGGTGATTGTCCTTTTTTTGATGTTTGAACCGCGTGGGATCGCCAACTGGTGGCGCATCGTACGCTCTTATTTTAAACTATGGCCATTTCGATACTGATGCAGGATTGCTGCCGATTTGATAAAGACAGAAAGCAGACAGGAAAACTGCCTTTGGTATTTTGGGGAAACACAACCACTAAAAAAGGGGGAAATATGAAGAAGCACAAAATGATGTTTTTTCGAATTCTGATGAGTTTTGTTGTTGTTTTATCCTTTGCGACCAGTATCCAGGCCGGAGAGGTTTATAAGCTGGCTCTTTCTCTTGCCATTACCGGACCTACATCGGATGCTGGAAATCCCTATGCAAAAGGGGTAGAGGATTATTTTCGATTTGTGAATGATACAAAACTGCTGGGTGAAGATAAGATCGAATGCACCATCCGGGATGACCAGTATAATAACGATGTAACCAAACGGAATTTTGAAGATTTTCTGGGGCAGGGAATTGTGTTATACCTGAATTATTCTACCGGAAGCACCATGGGGTTAAAACGGGATTTTGAAGAAGAAAAAATTCCGGTGATTCCGGCTTCTTTTCATGCAGGAAACCTGATTGACTCCAATTATATTTTTCTTCCTATTGCTTCCTATTCGGAGCAGATCATCGGACTGGCTGAGTACGTCGCCAAAAATCATAAGGGAGACAAAGCCAAGGTTGCATTGTTTATTCATCCTTCTGCGTTTGGACGGGGACCGGTGGAGGACCTGACCAAGGCTGTAAAGGCCGGGTTGAATATCGAGGTTGTTGAGGTTGTGGAACATGGGCAGGATCTGGATAATACCGCCATGCTGAAAAGATTGAAAAGCAAAGGTGTTCAATATGTTCTCTGCCAGACCGTACAGTCCCCGGTTGCGACCATGCTGAAAGATGCGAACAGTATCGGATATGCGGCAAAGTCTTTTGGAGAAGCCGACAAGATTACTTTCATGGGCGCTCACTATACCGGTGGTAACGATCTGATTGCACTGGCCGGCGTCGCAGCAGAAAATTTTTTCTGGACCACATCCTACAGGCTAACATCTGAAAAATCTGCCGGAGCTGATGCTCAGCTTGCACTTGCCAAGAAATATGGACGAGATGATAAAGCTGCAAACTCCCATAATTATACCAATGGAATCATGGTAGCCCAGGTGGCAACCGAAGTCATCAAGCGAGTCAAGGAAAACGGTCAGAAAGTGACCCGGAGCAGTCTTTATGATGAATTGAATCAGATGAACGGTGCAAAGGCTTTTGAGGCCGATACAACCGTAGGCCCGGTTACCTATTCGAAAACCGATCATGCCGGTGTTGACGTTCTGCAACTCTACCGGGTGGATGGTAGCGTTTTCAGATCTGTCGGCGTGCCGTTTTCATCAGAATATATTAAGAAAATCAAGTAGCACTCTTCCGGCAATCGGATGAAGCAGTCAATTCAGAAAGGCTTCATCCGATCATTATCAAGATATCTGTTTTATAACATTGCGGTTTGACAGGGGGGTGCAATCAAAACTGTTGAATAATCGAATTATGTGGGAGCGGCTTCCAGCCGCGAGATGGCTTTTTTCAAGATATTAATCAAGACAGTATGATCGCGACAAGATGTCGCTCCCACAATGGGAGTAATCAAAACTATTGGGTAATCGAAACCCAACACTTTTAATTGCACCCTTCTGCTTCCACTTTCCTTGGAAAGGAAAAAATGACAAAGAAAAATACAGATGAACTTCTGCTGGATGTAAACAATATAGAAGTGGTCTATAATGATATTATTCAGGTGCTGCGGGGAGTGAGTCTGAATGTTAAAGCCAGGAGTATCGTAGCACTCCTTGGTACCAATGGAGCTGGAAAAACAACTACCCTGCGTGCCATCAGCGGTCTTTTAAAACCGGAGAACGGGTTTATCAAAGATGGAAAGATCACTTTCCAGGGAAAAGATATTACCAATCTTATTGGTACCCATGTAGTCCGGTTCGGAGCGGTCATGGTTCCCGAAGGCCGGAGGGTTTTCAAACATCTTACCGTGGATGAAAACATCCGGGTGGGTTCCATCACCCGTAAGGACGGATCGCAAAAGATCAAGGCGGATCACAAACTTATGTATGATCATTTTCCGCGATTATCAAAGATCACCAACCGTATGGCCGGGTATTGTTCCGGCGGAGAACAGCAGATGATTGCCATTGCAAGAGCACTTATGGCAGCACCGGTCATGCTGATGCTGGATGAACCGTCTCTTGGGCTGGCACCGCTTCTGGTCAAGGAAATTTTTGATAATATCCGTACCATAAACCGGGAACTGGACACCAGTATCCTTGTTGTCGAACAGAATGCTAAGATCGCGCTGGGGATCGCAGATTATGCCTATATCATGGAATCCGGAAAGGTCGTGCTGGAAGGAACAGCCGAAGAGCTGAAAAACAATCCGGATGTAAAAGAGTTCTACCTGGGAGTGACTCAGGGAGGCGGCAGGAAATCATTCAAGGAAATCAAATCTTACAAACGTCGTAAACGTTGGATGTAGGCTCAAAAAAAAATGGCTGAACAACGAGGTGCAGACCTCTGACAGGGAGAAAATCATGAAAATACTGGTTGGATA
>PNOB01000315.1 GCA_013824585.1 Desulfobacterium sp.
GGATGTCTTGCCCAGCAGGAGGGAAAAGCCATATTCAAAAGAGCTCCTTTTGTGGATATTGTATTTGGAACCCATGCTGTGGGAAGGCTGCCTGTCCGGATTTCCGAAATTGAAAAAAACAATCAGAAGATTGTGGATATTGAGTTTGCCACCTTCATTGAATCAATCCTGCCGTCAGCAAACCGCACGAACACACCGGTCAGCGGCTTTGTAACCATCATGCGCGGGTGTGACAATTTCTGCACCTATTGCATTGTCCCCTATGTCAGGGGAAGAGAGATCAGCCGCGACCCCAAAGAGATCCTGAATGAAATCAAGGCATATGCAGATACAGGAATGCGTGAAATCACCCTTCTGGGTCAGAATGTAAACAGTTATGGGAAAAAGGAAGGTCTGTGCTCGTTTCCCGAACTTCTTGAAAAAGTGAACCAGATCGACGGTATCTCCCGCATCCGGTTTACCACATCCCATCCAAAAGATCTTTCGGATGATCTGATTCACTGTTTTTCCAGTCTGGACAGGTTATGCAACCATATCCATCTTCCGGTTCAGTCCGGGTCCAACAATATCCTGGAAAAAATGAACCGGAAATATACGAGGGAGCTGTATCTGGAAAAAATTGAAAAATTGCGCGCTGCCTGCCCGGATATTGCCATCACATCGGACATGATTGTCGGTTTTCCCGGTGAAACCGATGCTGATTTTCAGGACACACTGGATCTGATGAACACAGTTGAATTTGATGGACTGTTTGCCTTTTCCTATTCAGACCGGCCCCATTCTCCGTCTATCCATTTCACCGGAAAAGTGAGCGAGATGGTCAAAAAAGAGCGATTGCAGCAACTCCTGAATCTTCAGGAAACCTATACCCGGGCCAAAAACAAAACCCATGTGGGAAAGATCGAGTCCGTTCTGGTGGAAGGACTCAGCAAAAAAAATCCAGATACCGATCCTTTGACCGAAGCAACCGGATTTCCGGGCAAAGCAGATGAGAATCAATATACCGGAAGAACATCGACCAACAAGATTGTCAATTTTCTCTGGAGGGAAAATCCCCTGCCAGGTCATTTTCTGACTCCCGGAGAAATCATCCACATTAAAATCACAAGAGCCCTGTCCCATTCATTGTGGGGAGATCCGGTTTATCCCGGAATATCATCTCAGGACCTAAAAGGAGAACACTATGCTGCATGAAGTGACCATTGCAGGCCTAACCCTGGATCAGGCCACAAACACACCCATTCTGATCCTGAAATCTCTTGATGATCAACATTCCATCCCGATCTGGATTGGATTGCTGGAAGCAACCGCCATTGCATCCGTACTTCAGGACATCAACTTTGATCGCCCCATGACACACGATCTGTTCCGAAACTTTATCCAGTTCATGAAAATTGAAATCGTGAAAATAGAAGTGTGCGATCTCAAGGAAAATACCTTTTACGCAAAGATCCACTTCAAGGCCGGTGAAAAAATTTTTGAAATGGACGCAAGACCCAGCGACGCCATTGCACTTGCATTGCGCTTCAAGGCACCAATCTTTATCGATGACAAGGTCATTGAAAAATTCGGGTCCGGAGATTTCAAACATGAGGCTGTTGACGAGAGTGAAGAAGGAAAAAAATGGGCGGAATACCTGGAAAAACTCTCTCCGGACGATTTTGGCAAATATAAGGTGTAGTGAATCCTGAAACAAGAGCGAGAAAAAACCATGATCGATCTTCATACCCATTCAATATTCAGTGACGGAGTCCTCATCCCCTCTGAACTGGTGCGCCGTGCCCAGGCCGCCGGTCTTCGCGCAATCGGCCTGACAGACCATGGAGATTTGTCCAACATTGATTTTATTATCCCGAGAATTGTAGGGGTTGCCGGGCATCTCAATCAGGCCATGGATATAAAAGTCATCCCGGGTATTGAAATCACTCATGTCCCCCCGGCGCACATTGCAATGGTTGCCCAAAAAGCACGGGCTCTGGGTGCCAGAATCATTATTGTCCACGGCGAGACCATTGTTGAACCGGTTGCACCCGGAACCAACAGGGCAGCACTTGAATCTGATATCGATGTTCTGGCGCACCCGGGTCTGATTTCCGAACAGGACGTCATCCTTGCAAAAGAAAAAGGAATTTTCCTTGAAATAACCGCCCGGAAAGGGCACTCCCTTACCAACGGCCATGTTGCCATACTTGCCAAAAAGCATGGTGCCAAACTGGTCATCAACACCGATACCCATGAACCTTGCGATTTCATCAATCAGGCTCAGGCGATCCGGGTTGTCCTTGGGGCAGGTTTGTCTGAAAATGACTTTCAGGCCATGCAGAAAAACGCCTTCCGGTTAGCCGGTTAGCCGGTTGGCCCGTTGGCCGGTTGGCCCGTTGGCCCGTTGGCCCGTTGGCCCGTTGGCCGGGTTTGTTGGTTGGCTCATTTTTCTTTGTTCAGCAGCAGATCAATTTTCTGGATCAACTGGTCGGTAACATCATCTTCCTTTAATGGAAGAGAAGCTGAGGTTATGGCATCAACTCCTTTATAATTGTACTTCCACTCTGGATTACCGGCGGTGAAAAACACTACCACTTTCCGGTTGTCCGGAAGGGAGTTGATATAATTCTTTACTTCATTGTTGAATCCACCCCAGGCCATGCATGAATCCATGATCAGCACTGCATCATACGCATCATAATCAATACCCTTCAGTTTATCCAGATTGACAACATCAATCTGGCAGACATTCTTGTAATTATTCATCACCCTGTCACGGATGCTGTCCTTAAAATCACTGGAATCCCCTGCAATGATCAATCGGAATGGAGCATTCGGATTTTCCAGGGTTGTTTCGCGGATATTCTTGCTGCATGCGGTGCATATCAATGCGGTAACGAAAAAAAAGAAAAGATAATTCCATCTTGTTCGCATATTCATCTCCTTGAAAACAGGTTGAAGTGTTGTCTGCTGAATACGGTAAATCGTCAGACCAGTGAATATCCCTACCAAATTCAGGATAAAAGTTCAATGGAATGAAATTCAAAACCGAAATCCCATAAAATAAGATTATTGACACAGATGAGTTATGCATATATTCATCTTCCAAAAAAGCAAGGTCTTAGCCTTATGGAAGAGATAATTTTCAGGAAGAATACGGAAAAAATGCCGCAACATGATATGAATCAAACATTCAAAATTTTCTTTTTTTTGGCGGTTGTTCTTTTTTGTTATTTTCTGACGATAAACTCCAATCATGCGGATTATGATTTATGGCATCGGATGGCGTTCGGCGCACTCTTTTTCCAGGACGGACATCTTCCGAAACAAGATGTTTTTGCATACACACCGGTTAAAGATTTATGGATAGACCATGAATGGGGGACGGGCATTTTTTTTTACTGGCTTGGCCAGTCGTTTGGAGACCGTGGGCTGATCCTGTTCAAGTTCGGATGTATGCTCGGTGTTCTCGCATTGATATACGCTACCCAAAAACAGTTATCACGCAACCGATTTCAATATGGAATTTTTTACTATCTTTTAACCTGCCTTGTGATTTTGCCCGGATTTATTACTACCCTCCGGTCCCAGGTCTTTACCTATTTTTTCTTCAGCTTATGGATCTATATTCTGGAGCGGATTCGAAAGAATCAATATGGCCTTGCATGGATGCTTCCCGTCACCATGATTGTCTGGGCCAATGTTCATGGAGGATTCGTGGCCGGGCTGGGTCTTGTCGGTTTCTATTGTATCGGCGAATTGCTGAATGGGAGACAGCCTTATCCATACCTGGGAATACTGGCGGTAACTTTCATGGTAACGTTTATCAATCCGTATGGAATAGATTACTGGCATTACATATTGGAAGCCACAACCATGGACAGGCCGTATATTCTGGAATGGGAACCCTATAACCCACTGGGATGGCGGCTGGATCAACTTTCGTTTATCCTGTTTTTCATGATCATGATTGGTACAACCCTGTTTCAGCATGTTAAGACCTATAAAGAGGTCGACTGGGTAAAGGTGATCGTAGTCGGAGCGACGCTGCTATTGACGATAAGGCATACCAGGCATTTGGTGTTCTGGGGGATTTCCGTTTCGATATTCTGTTATGATTCTTATAGCCGGCTGATGAATGACGTTTCTGATTATTTTCATGCCGCTGTTTCAAACATCATGCCAAATGGTTTTAGTAACATTCTCAATTTAACAAGATATACAACAGTCTATTTTCTGATTTTGATATTTTTACTGGTTCAGACCGTTGGCATGCCCTTACGGATCAATGTCCCGGAACACAAATACCCTGTTAAAGGTATTGAGTTTATCCGGCTGAACAAATTAAGCGGAAATCTGATGCTGCCTTTCAGATGGGGCGGGTATGCCCTCTGGAAGCTTTATCCTCAATGTCTTGTATCATTGGACAGCAGATATGAAACAGTCTATCAGGAAGAAACATTCCTGGATATCATGCGTTTTTTCCTTGACCCGGCAAAGCTGGATAACTTCCCGCTTATCCTGAAAAAATATCCTCCGGATATCATTCTTGTTCTGCCGGAAACCGAAACCGATAAGCGCCTTCTTTCATTATCCTCATGGGTTCCTGTTTATCAAGATGCCTATTCGGCTGTTTTTTTACAGAAAGCAAAAGCCCGGCAAAATTGGATATTTCCGGATAAGCAGTTTCGTGATCTGGATAGGAAATACAATCATTGGCCTAAACATCCTGTCCCGCGCACCAGCCGGATGACCATGCCCACTGGAGATTATAACCGCCCAGCCATCCCGTCACGTCAAGCACTTCTCCAATAAAATAAAGCCCTGGAACCTCGCGGGCTTCCATTGTCTTTGATGAGATGGCATCACAGTCCACACCGCCTACCGTGATCTCCGCTGTCCGGTATCCCTCGGTTCCGCCAGGCTTGATTCTCCATTGCTGAAG
>PNOB01000316.1 GCA_013824585.1 Desulfobacterium sp.
GTTACCTCCAAAAAATAATACTAAGAAATATGTACCGATCATCAAACTGGGTCGTGCAACTTTTTCAATCAAATTTTGCTTGTAAAAATCCTGATATCCTCTAATAGCATCAAAACAAGTCAACCCTAATGCCCACAACGGAATGAAAAAACAGATCATTTTTATCAAAATAACGAGCTCAATTTTTTCAAAATACGCCGCCAGCGTATCAGCAAGAAAGAATAAGTTTAGACCCACAACCATTGAAAACACTAAGACTACTGCAAAACTAAATTTCGTCAGGTATATTATTTTGTAATACTCTTTTTTTTCTCGATAGAAGGCAATATATCTAAAAATTCCTACATTAAAACCTAGGCAACCTATTACTCCACCAATGCTTCCTATTGTGAATATTAACGTGTAATTCCCCAGTCCTTTTGCCCCAAGAAACCTTGATATCAAAATGCTGATGACGAACATCGAAAATCCGTTTATAGCAAACCCTAGTAATGCGATTGAACTGTTTTTTCCTATTTTATTAATAGCCGACAATATATATGCCTTTATGATTAAATCTGCTTTTGATGCTATAAGATCGATTGAGCCTTAGATGGTATAAGAATAGCAATTCACAATGGATTTAAAATCATTTTCTATACCCATCCGGATTCATTGACTGCCATCTCCACGCATCCATGCACATCTCATCAAGCCCCGATTTTGCAGACCATCCAATCTCATTCTTCGCAAGGGTTGGATCTGCATAACATGTGGCTATATCCCCTGCCCTTCTGTCAACAACCTTATAGGGAATTTTTCTTCCGGAAGCCTTTTCAAAAGCCCTGACCATTTCAAGTACCGAGTATCCCTGGCCAGTACCGAGGTTATAAGTTACAAGCTGACCTGTTTTGGATTCCAATTTTGCAAGTGCCTTGATATGACCTTTGGCAAGGTCAACAACATGGATATAGTCACGCACTCCGGTTCCGTCTTTTGTCGGATAGTCATTCCCATAGACCGACAGCTTTTCAAGCTTTCCAACAGCAACCTGGCTAACATAGGGTAGAAGGTTATTAGGAATACCGTTTGGGTCTTCACCAATTCTGCCGCTGGGATGAGCACCGACCGGATTGAAATATCTCAACAGAGCAATATTCCATGTTTTATTTGAAGCATGAAGATCTTTTAAGATCTCTTCAATCATCAACTTGGTTCGACCATAAGGGTTGGTCACTGATACTGGAAAATCCTCCTGAATAGGAACGGTATGAGGATCACCGTAAACTGTTGCGGAAGAACTAAATACAAGATTTCGAACATTCCGATCCTTCATTACCTCACATAACACAAGTGTTCCGGTGATATTGTTATGGTAATACGCAAGGGGAATGGAAACCGATTCCCCAACCGCTTTCAGACCGGCAAAATGGATCACGGACTGAATATTCGAGGATTGAAATATGGTATCCAGACCGGATTTATCCCGCAAGTCAACCTTGTGAAAAGCTATCTTCTTTCCCGCAAGCTCTTGTACCCTCTTCAAGGATTCCGGATTGCTGTTAACCAGATTGTCCACAACAATAACCTCATATCCTGCTTCAAGGAGTTCAAGACAGGTATGACTGCCAATATATCCGGCTCCTCCGGTGACAAGTATCTGCATAACGACATCCCCTTATATAATTTTAAAAATTATTATTCTCATATGGGGTTACATACAGGAAGCAATTCAACAGCTCCGCTTTTTAAATTACATGAAAAAATTCATGTAATAATTTGATTTATAACATTATATTTAGCAAATATCATATTTCAATTTGTGCTCTTTTAATTATTCTAAAAATTGGATTAAATCAAGAAAAATTGTGGTCTTTGAATTTGAGGTACACAATCTGTTGTGTATTTTGTTTACTAATCAGTCACATGAACAAATACCTAAGTTTCTTTTGAAAGCTCATCAAAATCTTTTGCAAGGGATAAAGAATTTTCAGTGAACTCCTCTTTTTGATCTTTTGTCATACACTTATGAATTTCAATAAGTACCTTTTGGGTCAGTTCTCGATTATAATTTGCGATCTTTCGAAACTCTTCCGGCCATGTTTCCCTCTTGAAATAGAGCAGTTCACATAGCTCTTTTTCAAACCAGCCAAGATCTTTTCGTCTTTCCATAATTCTTTTAAATTTTTCCTGACCGAGTTTGATATATTCCAGACGGGCAGTACTGATATCTTGAAGGTCATAAGACCATTGTTCTACAATTTTTTCCTGTTGCTCGTTCAAATTTCCCATACAGAATTCCAAAAATTTGGTCATTCGATTTCGCTTTTTTTGTCTCAATTCTTCTTTTGGTAAATCAACATATTCTTCCCGGAACTTTTGATTCCGTTTTTTCAGATTCTGCATCATTTCTTCAACCTGTGCATCTGTTGCGGTTGAAAGAATTCTCGCAAAATCCGGCCCAACATGCCTGACCAGATCCTGCCAATAACGACGCATGGTTAAATGGAATTTTTCCAGATGTTCCATGGTAAGATCGGTTTTGACTGCCAGGCTTAACTCTTTTAAGGATTTCGAGTATTCTGAAAGCTGTGTCACACGATGCCATTTAAGTTGAGACATTAGGCTCTTCTCAAGCTCAGATGACTGCTCACCATCTAAACTGATCATTGTGCCGACATACCAAGGAATGATCCAGTCAAGCTGATTGTAAACAAAACGAATAATGCAACCAGATAGGAGCAAAACAGATATAACAATAAAAAAATATTTTTTTTTCATTTTCACACTTCCTGATTCTGAAAAATACAGAGCATACTGATCTTGCTGAATACTCTTTTGAAACAGTTTTCAAGCACATTTTCAACAAACAAATCGTCAGGTAAATATTTTTCAAACATTTTAATCGTCCTTGACTTGAATTGAATAACCTTGCAGGTGAAAGCACATTTCCTTATGCTGAAAAGGACATCTGAATGCAAGGGATATGGCTCTAAGCTGTAATCCCTGATCATTTTTATTTCCCTTTCCATATTTGGGGTCTCCCATCACAGGATAACCGATAATATCAAAATGACGGCGAATCTGATGTTTTCGACCGGTTTTGATCCATATAGTGACTATTGAAGTGTTTGAAACCGAATCATATCCCTCGATCTGATACTCGGTTATGGATTCTTTTCCGTCAAGCGGTATCTCTATTTTTTCAACCTTATCCGGGAATCCAAGGTTCCCCAGGACTATCGCCCTGTATCTTTTTACCACTTCACGGTTCTGAAACAGAGTTGACATTCTTTTCGCTGCATCTGACGTATGGGCAATGACCACCAGACCTTCTGTTTCCCTGTCAAGACGGTGTATGGGAAAATTGTTTCGCTTGGATTGGAAATAAGTTTCTGACTGACGGATCAGCGAACAGTGGTCCCCATAATCCGTTCCTTGCGTCATTAATCCGACCGGCTTATGCCAGACACTATAATGAATCATATCATACAGAAGCTTTGCAGAAGGGGGTACTATTGAGAGAATATCCGGGTCATAGTAAAATTCCACATAATCGCCTTGTTGGATCCGGGCTGTCGCCCTTCGAATACGTTTTCGTTTTCTCCGGCTGTCCGTTTTCCAGACGGCTCCTTTTGTCATGGCATCTTTAATTTTAGTTTTGGATAGCCCGGTAAGCTTTTGAAAAAAAATTGAAACATCCTCCAGCTTATCAATTTGAGTTTTTTTTATAACAATTTTTTTCTCCATTGCCTTACCCTGATCTAAAGGAAACCAAATAGCACTTATCCGAACTCCAGACCAGTCCCGAAATCGTAATTCCTTTTAATAAATTTCATAATGACAGAGATTTCTACACGAATAATCCCGTCAATTCGATTGATCCGGTTATACACAAGGTCATTCAGGTCTTCCAGGGATTTCACGATGAACTCTGCATTGATATCCGCATTCCCTGTGGTCATGACGATATACCAAAGCTCTTTAATTCTCTGTAATTCCTGAATCACCTTCTCAATCTTTTTCATCTCCACATGGATGTAAAGATCTCCTGTAATATTAAAACCTAATTTTAACGGATTACTCACTGCCACAATCTGAATGTAGCCACGGTCGATCAGCTTTTTTAACCGGCTTCTGACCGTAGCTTCGGAAATATTCAAATGCTTGGACATTTCAATATTTGAAATTCTTCCATCTTTTTGAAGGAGGCTGATCATTCTGGAATCAATTTGATCTATCTCTTTTCTTCGATCTGTCATTGTTCTGGAAGTGTTCTTTGGCATGATGTTCCCTTTCTATTATCCGAAACCATCTTTATCCTCTCTTGATTCCCAGAGTGATGTTCTCTCCGATGGTCAATCTGTCTGGATGATCTCTTACAATAAAAAAATCAAGGGCTGAGTTTGATAATAAACTTCAGCCCTTGATGTTTCATCATTTTTCAGATCATTAATTTTTCATTTTCCTTCGAATACCTGCAATTCCAACAAGGCCCGTACCCAATAATAGCATGGTTGTCGGTTCGGGTACCGGTGCGGACTGTGCAGATATTTCAAGATTTATAAAAGCCATGGATTGTTGAAAATCCTGAACAAGTGCCTGTGTGTCAAAAGCTATTCCGACATGTTGTATTTTCAGTTGATACGAATACTCTGTTGATAATGGTATAACTGTTTGGAAATTGGTTCGACTGATCGGGATAAATACCGAACCTGGCATCACAACCCGCCCATAAACATCGAATTCATCAAAAAAAGAAGCAACAGGTATGGTCATAACAACCTCGTTATCCATAGGATAGACTGCCGGTTCCATAAACGGTCCTAATCCATACGCCCCAAGTGTAACATCAATGATATTGGATTCAAACCCGGCAAAATTGAAATCAAATATTAGAGTGCCAAGATAATTTACTTGTAAAAC
>PNOB01000317.1 GCA_013824585.1 Desulfobacterium sp.
TGGAAATCTATTTTGCCACTGCAAAATTAGGCGGCATACTGGTCCCACTAAACTGGCGGCTTCTGGGCCCTGAACTGGAATATCAGCTTAATGACTGTGAAGCCCGGTTTCTGTTTTTTCATGACTCCTTTCTGGGAAGCGTCGATCTCATCCGCTCCAGACTCAAAGTGGAGGAAGATAAGTTTATCTATCTGAAGAACGGCGGCCCCCAATTTCCCGGTTTTACGCTCCCGGACTGTCCAGAGTGGGCCGAAGAGTATAAGGATATCGTAGCCGAACACCGCACAACAGAACCGGTGATCACAGAATCGGTACTTCTGAATGATCCAATTGCCATAGTATATACATCCGGTGTAACCGGAAACCCCAAAGGTGCTGTACTCTCCCATGAACAGACGTTTTTCAAGAATTTTCAGATCGGAACCTATACCGGCTCCAATCCGGATGATGTGATTATTGCTCAAATGCCTCTTTTTCATTCCGGAGGACTGTTTATCGTCGCCACTCCCTGCCTGAATTCCGGGTCCACACTGGTGATGAGAAGAGGCTTTGATCCCAATGAATTTGCCGAAGATATCCAGCGGTACCGGGGCACAATTGTGTTTGCCCTGACCACCATGTGGAAAATGATCGTCGACACCGGAAAACTGGATGAGATTGATGTCAGCACTGTCCGATGCGTGGTGGGTGGAGGCGAAAGAACACCGGCAAGCCTGATTGAAGACCTTACCAAAAGAGGGCTCCACATGCAGCAGGGATTCGGGCAGACTGAAAATTCCGCAATGATGGTGCTTCCAAAAGATGACATTTTACGTAAGATGGGGTCGATCGGGAAACCCGGATATTTCACAGAAATCTGGATTGAAGACAAAACCGGAAAAAAGCTTCCTCCCGGCGAGATTGGAGAGATAGTGGCAAAAGGGCCAACTGTGATGTCCGGTTACTGGAATCTTCCGGAAATTACCGCCCAAACCATTGTCAATGGTGTCCTTCATACCGGGGATCTTGGTTATATGGATGAGGAGGGCTATTTTTATATTGTTGACCGCGCCAAAGACATGTATCGAAGCGGCGGTGAAAATGTCTATCCGGCAGAAGTGGAAAAAATCCTGTTGAATCATCCGGGTATTGCTCAGGTTTCCATTATCGGTGTTCCGGATGACCGGTGGGGAGAAGTCGGAAACGCATTTATCGTTCCGAAACAAAAAGGAGAAATCATTGAGATCGATGAGATTCGGAAATTCCTTACCGACAAACTCGCAAAGTATAAACATCCGGCAAAGGTTACCATGATGACGGAGCTTCCTCTGACTGCTACCATGAAGGTTAAAAAGTCGGAACTGAAAAAGAAATACGCCGACTTTAAAAATTAAAAAGCAAGATTTACAATACATGCAATCCATAGTGCGGATAGCGATTGCAGTTTTTATCACAGGACAGGAGAGAAGAAAACATGGACGAACTGTTACAAAGACGATTGGCAGAGCTGGATGATGTAAGGAAAAAAGTACTCCTGGGCGGAGGCCAGACCAGAATTGATAAACACCACCAGCAGGGCAAACTCACAGCCCGAGAACGCATCGATCTGCTGCTGGATCCGGATAGTTTTCTGGAAATCAATATGCTGGCTGCCCATGCAGTCGATATGCCCAGCGACGGTCTGGTATGCGGCAGCGGAACCGTCAACGGCAGACAGATATTTATCTATTCACAGGATCGAACGGTTCGGGGCGGTTCCGTCGGGGTTGAACATGGATACAAAATGTACAAGACCGTGGAACGGGCGCTTGAGATGCGGGTGCCGCTGATCGGTCTTCATGATTCCCCGGGCGCACGTCTGCCCAACTCCGATGAACTGGAATGGCTTGGTCAGCGGAAACGATCCATTTTTTCCAATATTTCCGAAAAACACGGGGGCGCTGTCTTTTTCCCGAATACCCTGAGTTCCGGCATTATCCCACAGATTTCCGCCATTGTCGGAACCTGCGGTGGAATATCCGTGTATTCTCCGGCCCTGAACGATTTCGTGTATATGGTGGATAACATCAGCCATATGTTTATTACCGGGCCCATGGTTGTCAAAATGGTAACCGGTGAAGATATTTCCATGGATGCACTGGGAGGGGCAGAAGTCCATGCCCAGAAGACCGGAAATTGCGATTTCCGGATGCCGGATGAAAAAACCCTTTATACGGAGATCCGCCGGCTGCTCAGTTTTTTGCCTAAAAATTGTGATGAAAAACCGCCTGCATATCCAAGCAAGGATGATCCAAACCGGATGTGTACAGAACTTAATGAGATTGTACCGACAACCCCGAACAAACCATTTGACATGCACCTTGTGATTGAAAGCATAGCAGACAACGGTGATTTTCTGGAGGTCAAAAAGGAGTTTGCCGGCGAAATCATTGTGGGTTTCGGCAGAATGGACGGAAAAACAGTTGGTTTTGTCGCAAACCAGCCCATGGTCAAAGCCGGGTCCCTGACCGTTGATAGTTCCGACAAGCAGGCACGGTTTATCCGTTTCTGCGATTGTTTTAACATCCCCCTGATCATGCTGGTCGACACACCTGCTTATATGCCGGGTTCCGATCAGGAGCATTCCGGTATTATCCGGCATGGTGCCAAGGTGCTGTATGCCCTCTGTGAAGCCACGGTTCCACGGATTGTCATGGTGCTTCGAAAAGCATACGGAGGCGGAAATCTGGGCATGGGGGTTCTTCCCGGACTTGGCAGCGATCTGGTTCTATACTGGCCGATTATGGAAACCGGTATCCTGGGAGCGGATCAGTCAGTCATGCTCCTGTATGGACGGGACCCGAATTTTAATACCCCCGGATGGCTGAACCGGAAACTGGAAGAATACAGGGAAACCTATGCCAATCCGATTTATGATGTCTCCTCCAATATCCATGTGGAAGAGATTGTTGCTCCTGCGGAGAGCCGGAGGTATCTGATTCGCGCATTGCAAATGCTGGCCGGTAAGAAAACATACCGGCCGAAAAAACGGCATGGAAATATTCCGTTGTAGAGCAAGCCCTGGGAAACGGCATTACAGCCGGTTTCTTGAAAAACCGGTTATGGATAAACAGATGAAACAGTTGAGACCAAACTGCTGTTTATCCGTTTTTATTATTTGCCGGTATTGCAACCCATGATAAAAAGATTGATTTTAGCCGCCATCACAGCTACAAAACAGGATATATGTTTTTTTCTGCCCAGAACCTTTCTCTGCATCACGAGGCGAGGACAATGACGGAAAAACCATCTTCAAAAGAACTTGAAAACAGGATTGCCGAACTTGAGGAGACGGTACAGAAATACACCCGGCAAAATCAATTCTTTGACCTGTTGATCAGCAGCCTGCCCGGACTTTTCTATCTTTTTGATAGTGATTTTTATATCCATAAATGGAATAAGAATGTTGAAACCGTAACCGGTTTTACAGCAGAGGAGGTCCAGTCAAGGCATCTTTTTGATCTGTTTACCGGAGAGGATCTGATCCTTGTTCAAAGGGGTATTGAAGAGACCTTTTTAAAGGGTGAAGGCACTGTGGAGGCGGTACTGAATACCACGGATGGTCAAAAAATCCCTTATTACTTTACTGGCGCCAGCACCACCATCGAAAACAAACATTTCCTGCTGGGCGTGGGGATTGATATCAGTAAAAGGAAAAAAGCCGAAAATGCATTAAAGGAAAGTGAAGCCCTGTATCGGATATTTGCCGAACGCATGACCGAAGGAGTGATTCTTTTTCATAATTTTAAAATCCTGTTTGCAAACAAGGCGTTTACTTCCATGATCGGTTACAGCCATCCTTCCGACCTGATCCGGAAAAATGTCATGGACATGGTTGCAGAAGGTTTTGAGGTATATTTTCGGGAGATGTATGAAGCCATTCAAAATGATATCTGCAAAGAACGATTCTTCCAGGCAAGGTGGCTGACATTAGAAAATAAAGAAATCTGGGTGGAAGGAAGGGCAAACCTGATCAAGTGGAAAGGAGAAAAGGCTGTTTTGCTGACAGCAAGGGATATCACCGAGACCAAACTCAAAGAAATCTCTCTACAGGAAGAAACCGAAAATCTGAGAAGGGAAAATGTCACTCTGCGTTCTTCCATCAAGGACCGGTATCGCCTGGGTGAAATCATCGGAAAAAGTAAATCCATGCAGGTTGTCTATGAACGGATATTAAACGCCGCTGCATCCAATGCCAATGTGGTTATTTACGGAGAATCCGGAACCGGCAAGGAACTGGTTGCCAGAGCAGTCCATAAAATGAGCAGGCGTTCCGCCAAGCCCTTTATCGCTGTCAATTCCTCTGCCATACCGGACAATCTTCTGGAGAGCGAATTTTTCGGATACAAAAAAGGAGGATTTACCGGCGCCCATGCAGATCACCAGGGGTACCTTGACCGGGCCGACGGCGGCACGCTGTTTCTGGATGAGGTGGGCGATATCAATCCTGGACTCCAGGCAAAGCTGCTCCGTGCACTGGAAGGAGGCGGCTATTCCCCGATCGGAAGCACTGTTGTCAAACACTCTGATTTTCGAATCCTTTCCGCAACCCATAAAAACCTGATGAACCAGATCAAGGAAGGAAATATGCGAGAAGATTTTTTCTACCGGATTCATATCATCCCCATCCATCTCCCGCCCCTTCGGGAGCGGAAGGACGACATCCCTCTTCTGGTTGAACATTTTTTAAAAATCTATTCCCACGAAAAAGGCCTGAAGCAGCTCAGCGGGCAGGTCATGGAAGAACTGATGCAATATGACTACCCGGGAAACGTTCGGGAACTGCAAAATATTATCCAGCGGTATCTTGCCGTAAAAACAATTGATTTTATCTACCGGAACGACACAGGCTCCCCTCACAATGAAAGAGAGCACCTTGAA
>PNOB01000318.1 GCA_013824585.1 Desulfobacterium sp.
GGCTTCCCCGTTTACTGCACAAATTCTGTTAACCGTTCCTGCTGATTTTCTGTCGTTTGAGTACCGGCGCCCCAATGCTGGCGGCTCCTTTGACGTTTCATTATACTCCGGCAGCACATTGGTTTATGATGCCCCGGGACTACTTTCCTGGGATCCAGTAACTGACATAAACTGGAAGACCTTTGCCTATAATGGAGGGCAGACATTTGATAAAGTTTTGATTTGGGGTGGTGACAAATCCATGACCGACAACTACACATTCAATACAGTTCCGATCCCTTCAGCCTTTTGGCTTCTGGGGTCCGGCCTGTTTTTTATGATCTGCCGCAGAAAAAATTAAACCTTTCGGCTTACAAAAATGTGAAACGCCTCAGGCTTATTGCCGGAGGCGTTTTTTATTGGCTGGAATTGAATATGGTACTGCTCCCATATAGAAAACACTCTCACTTCAAGCTGCTCTCGTATCACAAATCCGAAAGCTGGTCAGTATCTTTTCACCTCTTGTTTTGTCAGGGTTGCCCAACCTGAAGACCTAATACCTTGCGGTATCTTTTTTACCAGCAGAACCTGTATCGCATCCAGCAATACGGTTTTCTGTTCATCTCCACCCAAAAAAACAACTGTATCATCTGTCAGAGTTTCGCCTGTTTCACTTTTTACCGCATCAATAAAGCGGTTTGACCTGAGGGCCTTTACACTGATGGAGTCGCCTTCTCTACCAAAATGGTACCACCCCCTGAACCGGCCGTCGTTTCCGCTCAGCCGCAATCCAATTCCAGCAAGCGCTCCTATGACGCCCTGCCCTGTGCCCCCGTGCTCTGAAAGATGAATTTTCAATTCTTCGGCCAGTTCATAAGCATCATTTTTAGTGAGTACAGTCTGCTTGGCCTTGCGTCCGAATCCGGTCAGCTTGTCCTTGTTTACTATCTGTCCGGCAACAGCCACGCAAAGCCCAGGGTCAGAACCAGGGGCACTTTTTTCATGAAGGAATTTTCCACTGAAATCGATAAGTTCCATCAACCTGCCCGCTTGGATGCCGGCTTCAAAGCAAAGAGAACTGTTATGGGAAGTATAGGGGATGTCTGGATGAACAAAAAGCTGATGCCTGGAAATAGCAGAACAGGTTCCCCAGCTCCTTTGTTCGATTTCTTCGCTAAGGGCCTGCGCCAGATGCCCAGTGCCGGGGCCGTCTTTTTGATCCGTATCATCAATACATATCAGAACGTCCATCTTCTTGTCCCTTCTTATTTTTCTTTTTTTCCCCGCTTTTCTTTAGACGCATTCCTTTGCCGCTGAGAATCTGTGCAATCATGTTATCTGAAAGTTCATAATTGAAAAATAGTTTATAAAAATTCCTGACTTCTTCCTGCATATCGATATGACGAAATTTTTCCGGATAAACTGTCTTTGCCGTCCAGAAGATGGCAAGAGGTGTTTCCAGAGATCCGGGATGCCCCCAGCGGGAAATACCGATGGGCAACTGGTAGACACGATCATTCTTTACGGCCGTCACCGGTGACCATTGTGGATTTTTCCGGATAACATCGGCCACACCCGGTTCATTTGCCAGAATGATATCCGGATTCCATAAAAGAATCTGTTCCATACCAGCCTGATCATTACCATTAAACAGGCCGTCGGATTCCTGTGAGGTGACGTTGATCAAGCCCGAAGCATTGATCCAGTCGGAAGACAGGCTGTTCTTCAATGATGTCCGGTTCGGCTCAACCGTTGAATGATATACCCGAAGACGGCTCCGGGCAGGTATCTCCGTTTCAATCCGGTTTTGTACCTGTTCAATACAACGGATGTAATAGCGGTTATATTCATCGGCTTTTTCCGTTGCACCGATGACCTTGCCGATCATTTCGATCACTTCCAGTTGCTGGGCCATATTGTGAAAATCTACTGTAATCCAGGTCAAACCGCAGGCATTCATTTTATCTGCCATGGCTGAATCCTGGCCGGTCTCCGCCTGAATGAAAACAATGTCCGGTTTTGCGCCGGTGAGTTCCTCAATGTTAACGGCTCCCTGAAATTTCGGGACAACCGCTCTCTGGATTGCCGGGAACATATCCGCAAGCAGGACATCCCGTTTGAGCCCGTTTGAAACCGCAACAATTTTATCCGCCTGTCCAAGCATGGCGACAACATGGCCGGTAAACGCATACATGCAACCTATCCGTTCGACAGTATCCGGAATAATTACATGACGCCCCAAACTGTCTACCACTATATTTCCCGTTTCAACAGCAAATACCCTGGAAAGACTGGCCAGTGAAATGGAAAAAACGATAATGCTTATCATAATCCCATGCCAAAAATGGTCATTCCAGCAGTTGCTAATCTTCATAGTTCACACTTCCATTTCTTTTATCGTACTTACCGGAATAATATGTTTCATTGTTTTTCCATTTCTATCTGTCAAGGAAATAACATCAGCCTGGATGCCATATAGTTTTCGAAGCCTGTTTTCATCCATTATGGATTCCGGATCGCCGACAGCCAGAAACCTTCCGTTGCTGAACAGGGCAATGGATGTCTGAATCTGTTTGCTTTGGAAATAAAAAGCATGGTTTGGAAAATGTGTCGCCATGATAACAGACAGCTGCCTTTCCTTGACAAGCTCTGTAATCACTTCCATGATGACCAGTTCATACCGGAAATCCAGATGGGCCGTTGGTTCATCCATGATGATTATCGGTGTTTCCTGAACCAGAGCGCGGGCGATCATCACAAGCTGCAATTCTCCGCCGCTGAGCTGTGTGTAAGGACGATCACTCAGATGCCGGATGCCGATACGTTCCAATGCTTCTTCGGCCATGGTTCTGTCCTTTCGTGATGGAGACTCAAAAAACACGAGATGGGCCGACCTTCCCATGGTAACAACCTCCCGGACCAGGTAAGGAAAAGTTCGCTCGTGAATTTGCGGGACATAGGCAATCAGACGGGCAACCCGTCCGGACCTGAAACCAGCCGCATCTTTTCCCATGAGCTGAAATACTCCTGAATGAAAATGATGAAATCCAAGCACGCAATCCAGAAGGGTTGTCTTTCCGCATCCGTTTGGACCGATCAGGCAGAAGATTTCACCTTTTTCAACGCTGAAACTGATCTGATGGAAGATCTGTCTTGTTCCATATGAAAATGAGGCATCCCGGACAGTAACAAGTGACATTACCAGTCGCCCCCTTTTGTTTTTTTCAACAAATACACAAAAAAAGGCCCTCCCACCAGTGCTGTCAAAATTCCCAGCGGGATTTCAGCCCCGGTGATCATCCGGCTCAGAATGTCCACAAGGGTTAGGAAACAGGCCCCTAATGACAGGCTGACTGGTATAAGTTTCCGGTTGTCATTGCCGATGAGCATTCTTCCGATATGGGGAATGACCAGCCCGATCCAGCCGACGACGCCGCTGACACACACTGCTCCGGCTGTGGCAATGGTTGCACAGAAAATCACGATACCTTTGCTCAGGTTGGTATGGATGCCCAGAGCGTGTGCCTCACGATCCCCCATTGAAAGCACATTGATCTGCCAGCGGATGGCAAGCAATCCAATAACGCCGATGGACATGGGAATGCCTGCGATCATAATATCCGCATAGCGGGCGGATGCGAGGCTGCCCATCAGCCAGAAAACAATAGCCGGCAACTGTTCATATGGGTCGGCAACATATTTGACAAAGGATAACAAGGCGGCAAATACGGATGATACGATAACACCTCCCAGGACAAGCATGATCGCAGATGTGGTGCGGTACAACCGGCCGATGAGATAGCTGCATACAACGGCCAGCATCCCGAAAACAAGGGCAAAGGGGTATGCGGCCGCCACCGAGTTGAACAGCAATATGGCCAGAGCAGCGCCAAATCCCGCCCCGGAGCTGACCCCCAGGATTCCGGAACTGACCAGAGGATTCCGGAAAAGGCCCTGAAAAGCAGCTCCGCTTGCCGCCAGACATGCACCGACCATGGCCCCTAAAATCGCCCTGGGTAACCGTATTTCCCATATAATTGTGTGGTGTATGCCGAAGGATGTGCGGTCTGTCCATATAGGTACATTGCCAAGGGCATTCATCACATCTGACAGGTGAAGAGGATATCGGCCCATACAGAGCGACAGGAAAATACAGATGATGGGGGCCAGACAAACAGATGCATAAAAGAGTGCGCGTTTCATGGGTAAACCAGGTCCGGATTCCTGCAATCGCAAAAATCAGTCGGCAACTTCCGAATATATTCAGACATTAAAAAGAAATACTTGAGATAAAGCATCCGCCACCGCTATCCCCCCCTGAAGAATCTCCGCCACCTGTTGTTTCAGTGGGTTGACCGGTTTGTCCATCGTCATCTTTTTTTCCGGTATCCGCGTTTTCTTCATTGGTCGTGTCAGTCTGATCTTCGGGATTGCTGTCGGCTGGAGGGCTGACATCCGTGCCTTCATCAGGTTCATCGACTTGTTGATCTCCGTCTGGATTATCAGAATCATTGGGGTCAACCGGGTCTTCAGAATCACCGCTGTCATTCTCCGGCACAGCAGTAATAGTAAGATTGTCCATGGCAAACTTTTTATTTCCGGAGAGCGTTACCAGGTTAAAGGGTTCCTGGATATCAGAAGCATAATCCTTCCATCCATCTCCATCCGGGTCTTCCGCTGAAGGTGTAAAAACATAGGCTGTAATCTGCTCTGTCAGGAACGGCGTCTTGCTTTTAGTTGTATCAAAAAATGAAATCGTGATATCTGCTGTCGTGTCATTACTTCCGGGTCTTCGGTAATTGAACTCCATTTTGGTGCATAAATAGTCAAACTGAAGTGCTACACCCGTAATGGCATCTTCTCCTACCGGCTTTTCTATTGCCATGTACTGTGTTGTCGGATAAGGATAAT
>PNOB01000319.1 GCA_013824585.1 Desulfobacterium sp.
GTCTCCATCCCCCTGATACAATACAACCAGTGAGTCAGGGAGTGCTCTCTTAATGCCCGTGGCAGCAGCCGGGGTCCGCCCGTGTGCCGGCTGGCAGATATCGAGATCGAGATATGTATATGCAAGAATGGAGCAGCCGACAGGAGCCATAAAGATTGTATTATCCTCCTGTCTGACTTCCTTGATGGCATCGATCACAAGTCTGTGGATGACGCCATGCCCGCAGCCCGGACAATAGGGTGAAGGCATATCAAATGCAATATTGTTTCTTTCATAAACCTTTTTCATGGCTGTTTACTCCTGTGATTGCAAGATTTCTTTTAATTGTTTCAGGATATCCGCCTCAGCAGGAATACCGCCTCCGGGCCGGCCATGAAAATGGATTTTTGCATTACCCAGAACAGCAAGCCTGACATCCTCAATCATCTGACCGAGACTCATCTCAACCACAAAGAAATGTTTTGTTTTTTCTGCATGTCTGGCAATGGTTTCTGTTGGAAACGGCCAGACGGTAATCGGTCTGATCAGTCCGGTTTTCATTCCCTGTTTTCGGGTCTGGTGTACAACGGAACGGCAGATACGTGCAGTTGTTCCATAAGCAACAAAGATCACATCCGCATCTTCAACCATGTATTCTTCAACCATGAGTTCTTTCTCAGCCATGAGATCAAACTTTTTTTTCAACTCCCAGTTCCATTGTTCAACAACACCTTCCTCAAGGGAAAGAGAATTGATCAGGTGGGATTTCCTTCCTTTCCGGTTCCCGAGGGTCCAGGATGATTTATCAAATTTTTTTCCGGAGGGTTCTTTAAAGACAAGCGGTTCCATCATCTGACCCAGAATTGCATCACCCAGAATCAGAACCGGATTCCGGTATTCGTCGGCAACATCAAACGCTTTCATGGTTAAATCCGCGGCCTCCTGAACGGTCTCCGGTGTATAGACAACCATATGGTAGTCACCATGTCCGCCTCCCTTTACAGCCTGAAAATAGTCTGCCTGGGAGGGTGCAATGTTTCCGAGCCCTGGACCGCCTCGTGCAATATTTACGATTACAGCCGGGAGTCGTGCACCGACAAGATAGGAAATTCCTTCCTGCTTCAGGGATATTCCGGGGCTGGAAGAAGATGTCATGGCTCTTGCGCCTGTACAGGCAGCTCCATAAACCATGTTGATTGCTGCAATTTCAGATTCGGCCTGAATAAAAGTACCGCCTCTTTTCGTAAGGTGTTTTGCCATATACGCGGGTATTTCATTTTGCGGTGTTATCGGATAACCAAAGTAACAGGTCATGCCGGCACGAATGGCAGCTTCTGCAATCGCCTCATTGCCCTTCATCAGTTGTTTTTCACCCATTTGTGAATGCTCCTCTATTCTCGATACACATCGATTGCCTGATCCGGACACATGATGGCGCACATGGTGCATCCGGTACAATTTTCATTGATCATTTTTAAATATGGATAACCGTAAGAATTGGTTTGATCCACAGGTGAAAGGGCGATTGAGTTTTGCTTGCATGCTGTCAGACAGAGTCCGCAGCCTTTGCAATGTTCAATTCTTACCTCGATTTTTCCTTTTTTTGCCATATAAAGGTTTCCTTTTTGTAAACCGTTTCATCATTCTCAACTGCTTTAATCTTACAATAAGCCGCAAAAAATAGCGATTCTTTATGCTCCTTGTCAACGGAAAATATGATTACTCTATAATTTTCTGTAATAAAGACCTTGAATAAATAACCGATATCTGTATTAATTAAAAATAAATCGAACACAGAATAAGGAGTGTTTCTATGACTGAATATGGTGTGGAATACAGCAGGGAAGGTCATCTTGGAACGGTTACACTGAATCGTCCCCAGCGTCGTAATACCTTTAATGTCAAGATGTTTGAATCCCTGGAAAAGATTACGGAAGAAGTGAGGAGAAATCTGCCCCGGGTACTTTTGATTACCGGCGCTGGGGAGGCGTTCAGCGCTGGTTTTGACGTCAATCCGGACAACCCTTATGTGGATCAATTGGCCAAAGCCATAGAAGCCCGGGATGAACAGCCGGTTGTTGCCTGTATGCAGGAATTCAGGCGAATCATTGATGGCTTTGTCAACCTTCCCATACCCATCATCGCAGCACTGAACGGAATGGCATATGGCGGTGGAGCTGAACTGGCTGTTCGGTGCGACATTCGGGTAATGGATCCGGATGCAGTGATCTGTTTCTCAGAGGTGAAGCTGGGCTTGATGCCGGACTGGGGAGGAGGAGCGACTCTTGCAAGTCTGCTTGGCTCTGCAAAAGCTGCAGACATCATTCTGACAGCAAGGAAAATCAATGCCAAAGAAGCGGAACAACTTGGGTTGATCAATCGGATCAGTCCTCCTGGCCGTGTTCTGGATGAGGCAAAATCCATGGCAGATATGATTGCTGAGAACGGTCCGCGTTCTGTGCAATATGCCCTTGAGGTGATCCGGAAAAGCACCAGCCTGACACTGGAAGAAAATCTCGCTTTTGAATTTGAACGGGCCATTTCGCTGATTGCTTCCGGTGAGTGTTTTCATGGAATCACAGCTTTTTTAATGAAAAAAAAGGCGGTGTTTCCGGACCCGGTTTAGTTGGTTTGTGCGATCTGGAGGTAAGCCTTCGTCCGAATGATCTTTGAAACAGTAGAAAGAAAATGAAACCAGATCTTTCCATCATCATTCCGGTATTCAACGAGACTAATATAATCAATCCATTGCTTCATCATCTGTCGAACTTTTCACTTGCAAGTGGTTTTGAAGTCATTGTCGTGGATGGAAACCCAGAGGGTAATACGATTCAGGCAATTGACGAATCCGGTCTGAAGATAAGCGTCATAAAAATGATTTCTCCCAGAGGCCGGGGTATCCAGATGAACACAGGCGCAATTCATGCTGATGGCCGGATTCTTCTGTTTCTGCATGCAGATACAAAATTGGATTCCCGGGCATTTCAGAGGATCGAGTCTGCTTTCCAGTCGAAAAAGGATATTGTCGGCGGTGCTTTTGATCTTGGGATCGACTCCCCGAAACGGATATTCCGGATCATTGAACGTGCTTCTTCGTTTCGTTCACGGATTACCCGCATCCCATATGGTGATCAGGCGATTTTTATGCAATCCGGTTATTTCAGAGAAATCGGAGGGTTTTCATCCTTTCCGATCATGGAAGATGTAGAGCTTATGCTTCGGGTAAGAAAACGAGGGGGGAAGATTCACATCATTCCGGAAAAGGTTCGGACATCTTCACGAAGGTGGGAAAAAGAAGGAGTGCTTTTTTGCACATTTCGGAACTGGTTGCTGATCATGCTTTATTTATGTGGGGTTTCTCCGGCAACACTTGCGAAGTATTATGCAAAACAATAAGATTCGGGAGCATTCATATCGTCTATTGAAATGCTATAAGGAATCCTGATTCGGTTTTTTGGGAAGGGCATCCAATATTTTATTCACAACCAGATATCGGATTGTATGGGAGTCGGAAAAATTTTTGCCGTGATGATGCTGGTAAAACAGTTGCAAATCATCCCATGTATCGATGTCGTTCAAGGGCTGAAGGATATACGGCTTGATATTTATTTGATGGCATCGGTCAAGGGTTTGCTGATAGACAATGGCTTTTCCCCATTCCACATTATGAAACGGTTTCTCCGTGAAAGAATCTGCCTTAAACCCAATAAGGTAGTACCCACCGTCAACGGCAGGCCCGATTACGCATCCTGTCTGATTGATACCGTAAAACGATTCTTCCAGAATTTCTACCGTCATTTCCGGACAATCTGTTCCAATCAGAATTGCCCGATCATATCCGGAAGAAAAAGTCCGGATAAAAGCATTGGCCATCCGAATCCCCAGATCTTTTCCGTCTTGCAAATGAAAATCGTATGAATCTCCAAGCCATTGTGAAAGGCTGGCTTCGAATCCTGCTGGATGAAAAAAAATCCGGATATGGATTTTTGTTTTTTGAGCAGTATGGAGAATATCCAGAACAAAACATTGATAAAGGTCAAGGATGGTTTTCGGCGCAAGTTTTTTGGAAAGCCTTGTCTTGACCTTTCCGACCTCCGGGACACGCATGAATAGGATAATGCAATCTCTATGTTGATGATTCTCTATCAAGGCCTTGCTGGACACTATTTGTATTATTAACCCGGCAAATGAATACGTCATTCCAGCTTTCGCTGGAATGACGGGATGGTTGTAATCAATTTCAACTTATTTGACTTCTTCTACAGGATATTTGGCTCCTTTCCAAGCAAAAATTCCGCCCGGATAGCGGTACACATTTTTATATCCCAGTTTTTTGGCCCACATGGCCCCGTTATGGCTTCGGGTACACTTGACAAAACCGCAATATACAACGATCATCCTCTCCGTTTCCGTTCCCAGGAGTTTGCGATACTCTTCCTCAGACTTTCCATCGGTTTCAGTTGTATTCCATTCTTTCATCTCCGGTATTGGAAACAGGAACTGTTTTGCTCCTGGAATATGAGTTTTTTTGTAGCTTTCTTCATAAGGCATGGTATCGATAATCAGCAACTCTTTTTTGGCATCCATCCATTTTTTCAGTTCCGATGCAGTAACAATGTCATATCCTCCTCTCTGAACTTCCTGAACCAGTTTGACGGCCTCAATCTCTTTTTCAATCTCTTTTTCAAATTGATCGTCCACCAGTAACGGACAGGCAAAACTGGACAGGGTGAAACCCACTACTGAAAGTAACAGGAACAGATTACGCAGCTTCATTTTTTAAATCTCCTTTTGTTATATTTTTGAACAACAGTTGAGCCAATTTCAAAAGTCTGTTGTTGTAGTTCCGGCGAAAACTAGAATCCAGTATTTTCGGCT
>PNOB01000320.1 GCA_013824585.1 Desulfobacterium sp.
GACCGGAGACAAAACAATAATGTCGGGTTAACTGTGATTTACCAAAATCTAATCATACGTTTTCCCAAATTAGCGGTCATTAGATTTCAGGTGTTTTGGGGTGCTTTACCAAATTAAAGTGGTTTTTTGGGAGAGGGGGTCTATTTTTTATGACCATGGTGACCATGCCTGTGTATAAAAAAAGGAGGAGAACAGTTCAAAAAGCTGCTGCTTCAGATCAGGCCCACCTGATCCAGGATGGTTTTTTTGCCCAGACCTCATGGATTGATTTCAATTCTTCAACCTCAACTCACTGGAAATAACCGGGACGTCTATGATTTTATGCGTTTCTCATTAACCGTAAAGCCTGAGACCGCAACAGCTCAAAAAGCAGTTAATAAAAAAGAGGGGTCGCGTCTACACTTTTGACACAATGGTTTTTATAAATTTCAATCAAATCCAAGGCAGCAGCGGTTTTTCGTTGACTGCCTTTTCTTTTTAACCGCTTATAAAATTGACCCAATCCTTATCCGGGGTGGCGGGCGGGCATATAATCAGCCCCGCCGCTTTCCTTGTTTCTGAGTTCCCGGCTGGCGTGATGCATGCAATGGACATAAGCCCATTTTATCGGACGGCATTTTTACCGCCCTGTGTATATTCCGCTCGAATCCGGACACCGATTCCGATTTAATCCGGACACTCATTCCGATCCATTCCGGACAGTGATTCCGATTCATTCCGGACACTCATTCCGGTGAATCCGGACACCAGACAATTCCGATTTTTCAAAAGCGACGCTGGATAATTTACCTTTTTATTCTTATGACCTTCTCAACACTTATGAGGAGGACATAATGGCGAGAGAAAGATTATCCATGCGAAAAATTAAAGAGATTTTACGGCTCAAGTTCGAATACCATTTCAGTATCCGGAAAATAGCAAACAGTTGTTCCATCGGCAAAGGCACTGTGGCAGATTATCTGGAAAGAGCCAGAATAGCCGGTCTGAACTGGCCCTTACCAGAAAACATGACGGATGCGGAGCTTGAAGGGCTGCTGTTTGATCATGAAAAGAAGGTTCCCTATCGGCAGATGCCGGGCATGGAGCACCTTCACAAAGAATTAAAGAAAAAAGGGGTGACACTTTACCTTCTTTGGTACGAATACAAAAAGAACAATCCGGATGGATATCAGTACAGTCATTTTTGTGAGCTGTACAAGAAATGGTCCCATAAAATTGATATCTCTTTACGACAGACCCACAAGGCTGGTGAGAAGCTGTTTGTCGATTATGCCGGTCAAACCGTTCCGATCAAGAATCCAGAGACCGGCCAGACCATGGAAGCACAGGTATTCATCGCAACCTTCGGAGCCAGCAATTACACTTTTGCCGAAGCGGCCCTGTCCCAAAGCCTTCCACACTGGATAAAATCCCACATTCATGCATTTGAATTTTTCGGTGGTGTTCCGCAGATACTGGTGCCGGATAATTTAAAATCCGGTGTGACCCGTCCATCCAGGTATGAGCCGGACATCAATCCCACCTACCAGGATATGGCCAACCACTACGAGGTTGCCGTAATCCCAGCAAGATCCGGGAAGCCAAAAGACAAAGCCAAGGTGGAAAGTGCCGTTAAATTTGCCGAGAACCGTATTCTGGCGGCATTACGGAATCATACGTTTTTCAGTTTATCGGAACTGAACAGGGCCATCTCTCAAAAACTGGATGAGCTGAACCATGCAAAATTTCAAAAGCTGGATACGACCCGCAGGGAGCTGTTTGAAAAAATAGACCGGCCGGCACTGAAGCCATTGCCGTTTCAAAAATATGTGTACGCAGAGTGGAAAAAAGCCAGGGTGAATATCGATTATCATGTGGAGTTTGACGGCCATTATTACAGCGTTCCCTACCAGTTGAGAAAAGAACAGGTGGATATCCGCCATACAGACACTTCCATAGAGATTCTGTTTAAAAACAAACGGATTACAAGCTATATGCGAAGTTATACCAAAGGAAAATTTACAACCTGTCCCGAGCATATGCCCAAATCCCATCAGAAATATCTGGAATGGACTCCTTCAAGGATTATCAACTGGGCGGCCAAAAACGGTCCGCAAACCGCGCAACTGGTTGCCGGGATTATCAACGGCAAACACCATCCGGAGCAGGGTTTTCGGGCCAGTATGGGCATCATGAGACTCGGCAAACGGTACTCACCGGAGCGTCTTGAAAGCGCATGTGCAAGGGCTGTATGTATTCGATCCTATTCCTATAAAAGTGTGGATTCGATTTTAAAAAAAGGGCTGGACAAGCTTCCCTTGCCGACAGACCAGATGGGGGAAAAGTCGATAGAACATCCGAACATAAGAGGAAAACAATATTATCAAGAGTTTTAAACCCGCAAAAGAATCATTCTGCGCTCCGACGAGCTAAAATGGCCCATTCTCGCGCAGAATGATTTTTTTGCTAGCTTGCGAGAAAAGGAGAACCTATGTTGAATGAACAAACACTTGAAAAGCTTTATTCCATGAAACTCAACGGAATGGCGGATGCCTTCAAAGATCAATTGGTGCAGCCGGGTATCCATGACCTGTCATTTGAAGAGCGTTTTGCCTTTCTGGTTGATCAACTTTGGACGTGGAAAGAGGATCTGCGGATGCAGACCCTGCTCAAAAATGCCAAGCTGCGAGACAATGCCTGCATCGAGGATATTGATTATAAAGTACCACGCGGTATCGACAAGTCTGTGATTTTGAGTTTATCCGGCTGCGATTGGATCAGGAATGCACAGAATTTAATTATCACCGGGCCAACCGGCGTTGGGAAGACCTACCTATCCTGTGCATTGGCAAATCAAGCCTGCCGGAAGGGATATTCTTCGTTTTATAAACGGTCTTCCCGGTTGTTCCAGGAATTAACCATATCCAGGGTGGATGGCACGTATCCCAAACTGATGAACAAGATATCCAGGACAAAGGTGCTGATCATCGATGACTTTCTGATCACTCCGATGAAAGAGAAGGATCGTAAGGATCTTCTGGAAGTGATCGAAGACAGACATGGGTTGATGTCAACCATCATATCAACCCAGATACCGATGGAAAACTGGTTCGAAGCCATTGGCGATCCGACAATATCTGATGCGGTACTGGATCGATTGATTCACAATTCTCACAAAATAAATTTAAAAGGAGAATCAATGAGGAAAATACGTTCCTCCTTGACGAAAAAAACAAAATCTGGGAATTAGAAAAAAGCCAGCGTCGCTTCGCTCCGATGAAGTGTCCGGATTCACCGGAACAGGTGTCCGGAATGGAGCGGAATGAGTGTCCGGAATCCTCCGGATTGACTGTCCAGATTGAGCGGAATATACACCCTGCCGGAGGCTGTTTAAAAAGATAAAAATTCTGTCGGATAAAATTCCTTATGTATGAATGCATGGATCATGACAGGCGGGAACGGTTAGGATAGACAAGCGGCGGCTACCTCACGTGTTTTTAAATCAAGATCAGACCGGCTGCGAGCGCAGGGAGCGGAACCCGCTGTGCTTTTTGGCGGTCTGGAGCCCGAGCACGCAGACGCTACCGCATCTTATTCTCCGGCATCCTTTAAAACGGCATCAATTAATTCTTGACGTATGTAAATGCCGTTCTCAAGGAGTGAGTCAAGATGTGGTTTGATTGTTTTTATCAGTCCTATGCGTTTGGCACGAAGGAGAAGCCCAACTGTTCCGATTTGTTTTATATTTAATCTTTCTGCAATCTTTCTGGCTCGCGAGTCATCAAGCAGTATAATACAATCAGGTATGCCTTGAGCCAAAGCAATTGCTTCAGCTTCTCCCGCGTCTACAAGAATACTCAGCGGCTGGACCAACTGCGGATCGGGTTTTTGAATTGTTATCCATGTTACCTGGCTTACCACGTCTGCACCGGGTAAGCCCTTACCTTTGACGGTTACTTCATTCCAAACTTCCGGAGGGACAAAGATTTTAGAAAACAAACGGGGCAGTAGTTCAAACTGGTTTATTTTTGTCAAGCAGATAAGGGGGCCACTGTCTGCAATAGCTGCTGCTTCACGCATTTTTCAACTCATCCTTGATCTGATCATCATCAAGATTAATTACCGGGATGCCCATACGACCTATCTCATCCATGAAATTTATTTTTTTCATTCCGCACAGTTCTGCTGCTTTGCCTATTGAAAGACGACGCAGTTCAAACAACTTGACCGCCAGTAAAAAACTAAGCTCCTGTTCAAGTGCTTCTTTTGATTGGCCTGTAGCGATTAAAAGATCATCGCTATACGGTATTGAAAGTACCGGCACAGCTTTTCTCTGATTAACGGTTTTTGAATTTTTCGGAATATTATTCATGCATTAACTCTTCTAGTTTCTGCTGTTTAATAAAAGCATCTAAAACAGCAATCAAGGTTTTTTGTTTGTCAGAAGGTAATTTATCTGCTTTTTCCATCTGCTTAAATAGTTCCAGGTTGTTAATTTTATTTGCAGTTGGATTGGATTTATCACGTAGCAGATAATCCAAGCTGACTTCAAAAAGATCGGCTAATTTTAATACCAATTCGGTTGTAGGATATAGAACTCCTCGTTCATATTTTGATATACGTTGAAGATCAACGCCGATTTTCATTGCAACCTGCCCCTGAGACCATTCCTTTGTTTGACGCAATTGTTTAAGTTTTTTTGGAAAATCCGGGGATACAATTGATTGTTTTTTTGTCATATTCACCTCCTCTTGCAAATAATGACCGATATTCTCCCCGGAAATCAATTGTTTTTTTGCTTGACATAACATTAAATGCCATAATATAGCAAATATTGTCATATTTTTTTGA
>PNOB01000321.1 GCA_013824585.1 Desulfobacterium sp.
CGGTTATTAATCCTGGTGTGAACATCACCGATATGTTCAAGGATGATCGGATCATCCGGTACTAAGGATATCGCTTGTTCAAGTGTCGTCAGTGCTTCCTGAAATCGACCTTTTTTGAACAATAACCATCCAAGGCTATCGGTGATATACCCATCTTTGGGCTCAATCTCCATGGCTTTTCGAATGAGCTGTTCCGCCTCTCCAAGATTCATATCCAAATCAAGGTATGTATAACCCAGATAGTTGAGCGCATGAGCATCTTGCGGATCGATTCCGATCACTTTTTTCATCTGTTCAATGGAAAGATTCTTTTCCCCCCGTTTGTCATACACGACTCCCAGTCTGAAGTGAAGCCTGGAATTGTCCGGCATGATTTCAAGTCCTTTTTTCAGAACAGACTCAGCCTTCTGATACTCCTGGAAATCTTCGTAGAAATACCCCAGGTAGAAATAAAATTCAGGATTATCCGGTTTTTTTTGAATCGCTTTTTCAAGACGCTGGATTGCTTTATCCGGTTGATTCTGATTTTTATAAATATAGGCCAGATAAATAGTCGCATTTTCGAAAAATTTGGAATTCTCCTTAACCTTATTAAAATGAAAAAGTGCTTTATCAATATTATTGATTCCATCATAAGCAGCCCCGGCCAGATGATTAATATCTGAATCATCTGGTATTTTTTTCAGTATTCCGTTCAATAATATCAGCGCGTCGTCAAATTTTTTCTGATCAATAAACAGATAAATGATTTTGCCAGCAATATCCGGATCTGTCAGGGAGTTATCCGCAAGCCTATCAAAGATTTCTTGAGATTTCTTTTTTTCACCGGTTTTATTGTAAAAAAGAGCCAGTTCCATATTCGCCCTTGTGTCATTTGGATACAGGTCAAGGATTTCTTGGTAAAGCTCTGTTATTTTTTCTTTGTTTGGATTTTGTTTTCCATTAATAGAAGGGGGGGGGAAAGAAAGCTTTTCTCCGACCTTGATTTGTTTCGAGTTTGAAATTTGAGGGTTAAGTTCCAGAATCGCTTTCTCCGTTTTTTGAGTATACTCTGGATACAACCGGAGGCCGATCTTTTTAAGTGAGTCCCCTTTTTGTACAGTGATTATTACTGGATCCATTACCTGGACTTGATTGTTTTTATAAATATTTAAAAGTTCATACCGAGGTTCAACAAGCATCGGCTCAATATCAAGTGCCTTTTTAAATTCTTTTTCCGCATCACGATATTGTTTTAATTTTTCATGAGCTTTTCCCAGAAAAAAATACCCTGTATAAGCATTCGGAAAATTTGTTACCAGTTTTTGATACATCTCTAACGCTTTCTGGTTTTCATTCTTATCCATATAAATCGACCCGAGGAAAAGATAGACATTCTTTTTTTTTGGATTTAAAGCAATCACTTTTTCATAAATTGTTTTCGCCTTATCTTTCTGATCAAGATACATCCAGATGTTTCCCTTCAAAATGAGGGCCTCTATGTCATCCGGTTTTTTCACAAGCAGTTTATCGATGAAAACAAGTGCATCTTCGTAATTATTTTGCTGCAGATAGATGAAGACAAGCTCTTTTTTTAAGAAAGATGATTCCGGATCGTTTTGAATCGCCATTTTCAAATAGAATATCGCATTGTCTATATTTTCATTCAGCAGTTGAAATTGTGCTGCAGTAAAATAATAGTATTTGTTTTCCGATTGGGGTGGATCAGGCAGCTTGGTTGTGGCAGAACGGGGCCCACTTTTTGATACCGCACATCCAGTAAAGAAGATGATGCTAAAAAGTAAACAGGAAATTTGTAGATATTTTTTTCCCATAATGAACATCTCATTCCGATGAGCCAATTTCAAAAGTCTGTTGTTGTTGTTCCGGCGAAAGCTGGAATCCAGTATTTTCGGCTCTTTTCTGGGCACCAGCTTTCGCCGGTGTGACGCTTTTTAATAGTTTTGAAATTGGCTCCGATCTAATCAAAACTATTCGTATATACGTTAAAATCCGGAAGTTCCCGTTTAAAATAGGCCTTCATTTTTTTGATAATGTTTTTTTCAACCTGTCTTACACGCTCTCTTGAAATATCATACAGGTCACCAATTTCTTGCAAGGTTACCGGGTTATCGGAAAAAATCCGAATATTGAAAATTTCAAGCTCCCTGCCGGTTAAGCTTTTTTTGAATTCCGTGATTTTTGCATGCAGGATTGTTTCGATCTCTTTTTTGGCAACCTGATCTTCGATGGATTCAGTTGCTGTCTTAAGAAAATCGATCCGTTCTGTATCTGAATCATTTTTGACAGGGGCATCTAAAGAAACATCCCAACCATCCAGCCGTTGATCCATGTCAACAATTTCACGTTCAGACACGCCCAGACGTTCTGAAAGAAGTTTTGGTTTTGGATCAAAGCCTTGTTCGATCAGCCTTTGTTTTTCCTTTTTCAGTTTAAAAAATAGTTTTCTCTGGCCTTGGGTGGTACCTATTTTTACAAGACGCCAGTTATCCATTATAAATTTAAGGATATAAGCCTTGATCCAGAATGAAGCATAATAAGAAAATTTAACATTTTTATATGGATCGAACTTCTTAACCGCCTGCATCAAGCCGATATTTCCTTCCTGGATCAGATCCAGAAGATTCTGCATCCAGACCCTTTGGAATTCAAGAGCAATTTTAACAACCAATCGAAGATTCGCGGTTACCAGGGTATATGCTGCGTCAGGATCATCTAATTCCTGAACCTGTTTTCCCAGCGCAATTTCCTGCTCTCTATTCAACAAATTATATTGGCTGATTTCAGACAGGTACCGTTGGAGAGGGTCAAATTTTACTAAACTTTTTTCATTGGTTCTATTTGAGGCTTTTGCACTGTCAGTCTGTTTCTTTTTTTCCAAAGGTTTTACGGAATTCGGTATTTTCATAATTTCCAATCAATCTGTCACACAACACACGAACACTGCTATATTAAAAATCCCAATTTTTAATCATACTCTTATGCGCTTATAGTATCAGGATCTGAAAAAATATCCAGTGTTTTGTCAAAAAATTATGGACAACTGTAGGCCTCTCATGTTAATTAGACAAATTCTGCGCCTGTAGCTCAGATGGATAGAGCAACGGACTTCTAATCCGTAGGTCAGGGGTTCGAATCCCTTCAGGCGTGCCATAGAAAATAAGGGGGTTGGCAAAAGGGTCAGCCCCCTTTTTGATTTTTGCACTATACCTTGAATCCACTCCTGATTCAACCCTATTTGTTTTACCCTTTTTTCCAGATTCCTAAAAAAAATACACTGGTGAGCCAATTTCAAAAGTCTGTTGTTGTAGTTCCGGCGAAAGCTGAAATCCAGTATTTTCAGTTCTTTTATGGACATCGGCTTTCGCCGGTGTGACGCTTTTTAATCGTTTTGAAATTGGCTCTGGTTTTCTGCTTTTTCCATTTTAAGGATTACAACTGGATTTTTCAGTAAATTTAGTTTACAGGCGCTTTCAGTTTATTGCTGATATTGGTAATGATTTTCATGTATGCATTATTTTTCGGATCAAGCTCTAACGCTTTTTTAAAATTATCAAGCGCTTTTGGTTGTTCATGATTATTATATAAAGCAAGCCCCTTGTAAAAATAAGCAGAAGCAAAAGCCGGATAACTTTTAATCACCTTGTCATATTCCTCAATCGCCAGTGAATATTTACCTTCTTTGTTCAAAAGGATCCCTTTTTTCAGGTTGTTTTGTGTCTTAAGATCTATTTTGAGGGTTTTCTGGTTTTCATCTTTTTTTTTTGTATCATCAGGGCTGCTTTCATTAGGAGTCGTCAGATATTGAGAATCCAGAGTCCCTGCTTTTTTGTTATCCACAAGAGATTTTGCATTATCTCCCAGATTGCTCCAGGCAAGACTTCTGTTGAAGTAAGCCTCTGCCTGGTTTGGGTTGATTTCAATTGCTCTGGTATAATCTTTGATGGCCTGTTCATAGTCCTTCTTTAATCCATAAGCGACTCCCCTTTGCACATGAGCATTGGCGGAGAGATGATCAATCTCCAGGGCCTTGTCAAAATCTTTGATTGCTTTGTCATATTCTTTCTTTTTTACAAGGTTGATTCCTCTTTGAATATACGTCATGCTATGATTTGGAAATATCAGTATGGATGCTGAAAAATCTTTTATTGCCTTGTCAAAATTTTCTGTTTTCCCCCATGATATTGCCCGGTTGAAATATGCCTCTGCAAATTGAGGATCAATTTCCAGGGCTTTGTTATAATCAGCAATTGATAGATCAAACTTTTTTTTATTACCCCATGAGATGCCTCGCTGATTATACGCTTGTGAATAATTCGGATTGCAGATTATCGCTTTGTTATAATCAGCAATCGCCTGGTAATAAAAGCCCTTGCTGTTCAATATCATTCCTCTTCCATAGTAAGCTTCGGCAAGGTTTGGATTCAGTGAGATTGCCTTGTTAAAATCCAATATTGCTTGTTCGTTGTCTCCCTTTTTGTTCCAGGCAATACCTCTGTTTTTGTATGCTTCAGCATATCCAGGATTTAATTCTAAAGCTTTGGAATAGTCTTTGATGGCTTCATCGTACTCATCTTTTTCATACCACACCTTACCACGGTTATTGTACGCTGAAAATTCACCTGGATTCAGTTCAATCGTTTTACTGAAGCTTTTTATCAATCGGTCGTTTTCAATTGTTTTGTTGACATCAATGCTCCCATCTTTACGAGTATCGTTTATGTTTTTTTGATAATGATC
>PNOB01000322.1 GCA_013824585.1 Desulfobacterium sp.
GCCCGTGATACAGATTGCAGTCGTGTGTTGATTACATCAACATCGGAAGTTTATGGTACGGCACAATATGTTCCAATTGATGAAAAGCATCCTTTTCAGGGCCAGTCGCCGTATTCAGCAACAAAAATTGGTGCCGACCGATTAGCAGAAAGCTTTTTTAGGAGCTTTGGAACACCTGTTACCATAGTGAGGCCGTTTAATACATTTGGGCCGCGTCAATCCGCCCGTGCCGTAATTCCCACAATAATTGCTCAGTTGTTAGCCGGCGCAACAGAAATTAAACTGGGCAGCGTTCATCCAACACGTGATTTTAATTATGTCCAGGATATTGTGGATGGCTTCATTGCGATTGCAGAAACACAATCCACTATTGGGGAGGAAATAAACATTGCCTCACAACAGGAGATTTCCATCGGGCAACTTGCCCTTGAGATTATTGAACAAATCAATCCAACGGCCAAAATCGTTTCCGAGGATATTCGTATGAGACCTGAAAAAAGTGAAGTTGAGCGGCTGTTGGGCAGTAATGAAAAAATTCACAGATTGACAGGCTGGCAGCCGAAATATACACTGAAACAGGGAATACGGGAAACCATTGAATGGTTCAGAGATGAGGAAAATCTGCGGCGTTATAAATGGAATGTATATAATGTTTGAAAAAATAGTCAGCTTCATTAAATCTCTTTATCCGACGGAGAACCCTGTATCGCTCCATGCGCCTCGATTTTCAGGGAATGAAAAAAAATACCTCATCGATTGCATTGATACAACTTATGTATCCTATGTGGGACAGTATGTCAGTCGTTTTGAAGATGAAATTCGGCAATATACAGGTGCCGATTATGCTGTAGCAGTTTCCAGCGGGACCGCAGCTCTCCACATAGCACTCCTTCTATCTGGTGTATCGCGAGAAGATGAAGTGATAACCCAGCCTTTAACCTTTGTTGCGACAGCCAATGCAATTACCTATTGTGGTGCATATCCGATATTTGTGGATGTAGAACAGTCTACCTTGGGACTTGATCCGGGAAAATTGAATAGTTTTCTCCTAACTAACGGTGTTTTGAGATCAGATGGTAAATGTTACAATAAGATAACCGGTAGAAAGATAGCGGCTTGCATACCGGTTCATACTCTTGGACATCCGGTCCGAATCGATGAAATCATTGAAATTTGCCGGAAATACCAAATACCAATCGTCGAGGATTCCGCCGAGGCAATAGGAAGTTTTTTCAACGGGCAACATGTCGGTACGTTTGGAGATTTTGGTATATTCAGCTTTAATGGCAATAAACCAGTTACAACCGGCGGCGGCGGTATGATCATTACAAACGATATAACCCATTCAGAAAAGGCCAGGCACCTTACCACAACAGCCAAACAGCCTCATCCTTGGGAATTCGTTCACGACCATGTTGGTTATAATTATCGCTTACCGAATATTAATGCAGCCGTTGGCTGCGCGCAGATGGAATGTTTTGCTGCAGTATTAGAAAACAAGCGTGACACAGCACAGATGTATAATGAGTTTTTTAAGAACATTGGTATACCTTTTATTACAGAGACTAAACACGCTAAATCTAACTACTGGCTTAATACCATTGTTTTAACTGATAGGAAGGAACGAGATCAGTTTCTCGATTATGCTACTATAAGAGGTATCCAGGCACGGCCTGTTTGGACGCTTATGCCAAGCCTCCCCATGTATCGCCATTGTCAGTGCGAACCTATCGAAACGTCCCAATGGCTGGAAGATAGACTAGTTAATATTCCAAGTAGTGTAAGAATGTAAAGCGGCCTATGCAAAATGTCAAATCTACAATCAGCGAATTTTAGACTTTGGAGCCAATTTCAAAACGATTAAAAAGCGTCACCGGCGAAAGTCAGTGCCCAGAAAAGAGCCGAAAATACTGGATTCTAGTTTTCGCCGGAACTACAACAACAGACTTTTGAAATTGGCTCTTTGGACTAAAATTATTATGGGAGAAAAAATTTTATTGGTAGGTGGTGGTGGCCACTGTAAATCTTGCATCGATGTGATCGAAGAGGAAGGAACGTATCAAATCGTTGGGATTGTTGATCTGCCTGCAAAACTAAATCAGGATGTTCTCGGATACGCTGTTATAGGTTCAGACGCCGACCTTCCTGAGTTGGTAGATTCGTACCAACATGTTCTGATTACTCTTGGCCAAGTAAAGTCTCCGGTTCGGCGCATCCAGCTTTTTGAATACTTGAAAAGCATTGGCGCTGTTTTTCCGGTCATTCAATCACCTAAAGCATATGTGTCCCGGCATGCGTTAGTAAGCGAGGGAACGATTGTGATGCATCATTCGCTGATAAACGCTGGTGCGAAGGTCGGTAGAAATTGCATCATCAATACCAAGGCTCTTGTAGAGCATGATGCCGTTATCGAAGATCATTGTCATATCGCAACCGGTGCAATAATCAATGGTGGCGTAAAAGTTGGCGCCGGGACTTTTTTGGGCAGCAACTCTGTAACCAAAGAGTGTATTGAAATCAGAGAAGAAACCGTGATCGGCTGCGGAAAAAAAATTATCAAGAATGTTCCTCCCCAATCCTTTATTTTTTGAGTTTATTTATGAGCTATAATAAAACATTTATCATTGCGGAAGCTGGTGTGAATCACAACGGCAGTCTGGAAATGGCGTTTCAAATGATTGAAATTGCCGTAGCCGCCGGAGCGGATGCTGTAAAGTTCCAGACATTTAAAGCCGAGAGAATGGTATCTGTTGTCGCTCCAAAGGCGGATTATCAGAAGGAAACTACCGGATTAGAAGAATCTCAACTAGAAATGGTCAAGAAAATGGAGTTGGATGAAGCGGCTCACACCAAACTATATCAACATTGCCAGCAAAAAGGTATTCAGTTCCTTTCAGCGCCATTTGATTTGGAAAGTATTGACCTGCTGATCCGTTTAGGTGTTGATACTTTTAAAATTCCATCAGGCGAAATCACAAACTTGCCTTATCTGAGAAAGATAGGGGGCTTGAAAAAACGACTAATCCTTTCTACTGGTATGGCTGATCTGGGGGAAATCGAAGATGCCCTTGATGTACTTACCGAATCCGGAACGCCTTTGGAAAACATTACTGTTCTTCATTGCAATACCGAATATCCAACCCCGTTTGAGGATGTCAATTTGAAAGCCATGTTGACCATCCGGAACGCTTTTCCTATGCTTGATGTAGGTTACTCGGATCATACCAATGGCATCGAATTGCCTATAGCCGCAGTCGCGATGGGAGCGTCTGTCATTGAAAAACATTTTACCATGGATCGAAACTTACCCGGTCCGGATCATAGAGCATCGTTGGAACCTAATGAGCTGGCCTCCATGATAATATGTATCCGAAACATTGAAAGAGCTTTAGGCACGGGGAAAAAAAAGCCATCTTCATCTGAAATAAAAAATAAATCTATTGCTCGAAAAAGCATTGTCGCTGCCATACCCATTAAGAAAGGAGAAAAGTTTACCGAAGAGAATATCACAGCAAAGCGACCGGCAACAGGTATTAATCCGATGCGATGGGATGAAATTATCGGCCGAGAGGCAACAAAGTCTTATATGCGAGACGAATTGATTGAAACGTAAAATTTGCATTTATACATCAACACGTGCAGAATATGGCCTGCTGTCCAGCGTGATGAAGAAGATTCAAACAGCTAAATCGCTTCAGTTGCAGATTCTTGCCAGTGGGATGCACCTGTCACCTGAGTTTGGCATGACTATTCAGGAAATTCGAGACGACGGATTCGAACCTGATGAAACAGTAGAAATACTCCTGTCCTCCGACACCCCGACCGCTATCTGCAAGTCCATGGGCATTGCTCTGATCGGATATGGCGAAGCGCTTGGCAGATTGAAACCGGATATGTTACTGGTGCTTGGCGACCGGTTTGAAACTTTTTGTATGGCAGCAGCAGCTCAGATTTACAGGATTCCTATAGCGCATATTCATGGTGGAGAGACCACTGAGGGAGCTATTGACGAGGCTTTCCGTCACTCGATTACAAAAATGTCGCACCTGCATTTCGCCAGTTGCGAAGCATACCGTCAGCGCATCATACAACTGGGGGAAGCCCCGGATCGGGTGTTCAACGTTGGCGCTCTTGGTGTTGAAAACATCCGACTCATGTCGCTCATGAAACGCAGCGATCTGGCGGAATCCATTGGATTCAATCTTGACAAACCCTATTTCCTAGTGACATTTCACCCGGTAACTCTGGAAAAAGACTCATCTAAAGGACAATTCCAGTCGCTGCTGGATGCTCTGGATGCATTCCCGGAATACAATGTAATCTTTACAAAGGCCAATTCAGACACGGACGGACGAGTCATCAACCACATGATTGACGAATATGCAGAAAAGCGACCTGAACGCTATCTCGCAGTGTCCTCCTTGGGCACACTCAGGTATCTTTCAGCTATGAAATATGCAACCGCAGTAATTGGCAATAGTTCCAGCGGTATCGTGGAAGCGCCGTCTTTTAAGATTCCCACGATCAATATCGGAGACCGGCAGAAGGGGCGCATACAGGCTGCCAGTATATTGAATTGCGTGCCCGATACCACCGCAATCCGGCAGACAATAGGCCATGCGTTATCTCCTGCCTTTCAGGAAAGCCTCTTGGGTATATCAAAC
>PNOB01000323.1 GCA_013824585.1 Desulfobacterium sp.
CTGTTGCGATAGAATTCAGATAATATTAAAAATCTCATATTCACATCCCACTCGCCATCATAACCTGTTCTATATTTATGCATGATAAAAAATCAATTCCGGCAACTTCACACACGTCAGACTGTTACCATAAACCGCTCCGGTATCAATACCAATCTTATTGGATTGAACCAGTGGAGAGGCCAGCGGTGTGTGGCCAAATATTATTCGTTTTCCAAAATCAAATTTTGATTTAATAAATTTCTGACGGATCCAAAGAAGATCATCCTGGGACTGATCTTCAAGAATCTTCTTCTCACTAAGCCCCGCATGAACAAAAATATAATCATCTGTCTGATAAAAAAGGTCAAGGTTTTTAAAAAAAGTTATATGATCTATCGGAATAAAATCCTTTCCCTGTTTAAAACCATGCTTGATATAACTATCGATGGTTTGACGCCCCCCATTTGAAAGATATGCAAATCGGTCAACCCCGGCAATATAATTTTCAAGCATTTCCTCATGATTTCCTTTGAGAAATATGATATTTTCATGTTGTTTTTTGAGATCAATCAAATAGCTTACAACCTCATATGAACAGGGGCCGCGATCAATATAATCTCCGAGAAAGACAAGTAAGTCGGTTTTAAAATCGATATCTATTTTCTTCATCAACGCGTTAAGCTTATCAATACAACCATGGATATCACCTATCGCAAATATATTATTTATAACCCTATCATTTTCCAATTTTCATCCAGTCCATTTTTCCAAATCAATTGATCGATATTATCATTTTTGACAATTTGTTCTCTATAACAAAACAAATCCGCGCTGTCGAGAATACGTTTATGTAAAATTCTTGATTTTCGGATCATACTCTGGAATCGATTGAAAAAATACACAAACAAACTGAAAAATTGTTGCGTATTCCAGATGGATTGAGATATTAAAACCAGCATTCAGTCCTGATGGATCTGAATGGTTCAAATATTAAACAGTGCAGGAGAAAAAAATGCATTACGAAGGCAATGTTATCAGACCGCCCAGTGAAGCCTATAGTATTTTGCTGCAAGCAACTGTAGGGTGTTCTCACAATAAATGCACATTTTGCGGCGCATATAAAGGTGAACGGTTTAAAATCAAACATGATGACATTATCATGGAAGATATTCATTTTGCATCCAACCACTGCAGAAAGCAAAAACGTCTCTTTATCTGTGATGGGGATGCACTGATCATCCCTCAAAAACGCTTATTAAACATATTGATGGAAATTGAAAAGCAACTTCCCTGGGTAAACCGCGTAGGAGTCTATGCAAACACAAAAAGTCTGAAAATGAAGTCCATCGAGGAATTAATTGAGCTCAGAAAGCACGGACTGGGAATTGCCTATATGGGCCTTGAAACCGGTGATGATGAAACACTAAAGGCAATCAACAAAGGCGCCGATTCTGAACGGATGATCGAGATGGGACAAAAAGCAAAACAGGCTGGTATTAAACTCTCTGTTACTGTGCTTCTGGGAATCGCCGGAAGAGAAAATTCAGAAAAGCACGCAAAAGAAACCGGCCGGATTCTTTCTGCAATCGATCCGGATTATGTCGGAGCGCTCAGTCTGATGCTGATACCGGGCACACCCCTCTTTAATGAATATGAAGCCGGAACATTTCCAATTCTGGAACCAATCGAAACCCTGCGTGAATTAAGGACCATGATCGACCATACCAATCTCTCCAATGGCCTTTTCCATGCGAACCATGCATCCAATTATTTGCCCATCAGAGCACATCTGCCCCATGACAAATACTCGACCCTTGCATTGATCGATGAAGCCATATCCGGAAATATTGCCCTGAAACCAGAATACTTGAGGGCGTTATAATAATCCATGGACACCAAGACCTTTTTTTCATGGAGTGGTATTCATCTTAATTGAATCCAGAGAGAAAACAAAGAAACCATTTAAAATGGAACATTTGAAGGAGAAGCAGATCATGAGTAACAACCGCTCTGAAAGCCAGGCGAAATTAGACAACCTATGCATCAATACAATCCGTACCCTGTCCATGGATGCAATTCAGAAAGCGAACTCCGGCCATCCAGGAGCCCCCATGGGACTTGCACCAGCAGCATATGTGTTATGGACACAAGTATTGAAACACAACCCAGCCAACCCGGATTGGCTGGATAGAGACCGGTTTGTTCTTTCCGGAGGTCATGCTTCAATGCTTTTATACAGCCTTCTGTATCTCACCGGTTATTCGCTTAGCCTTGAGGATATTAAAAGCTTCCGGCAATGGGGCAGCAAAACCCCAGGCCATCCGGAATTCGGACATACTCAAGGCGTTGAAACAACCACAGGGCCGTTGGGCCAGGGCGTTGCCAACGGAGTTGGAATGGCTATGGCAGAACGCCACCTGGCATCCCGTTTTAACCGTCCCGGACATGAAATTGTCAATCACTTCACCTATATCATGTGTGGCGATGGTGATATGATGGAGGGAATCACATCTGAAGCAGCCTCTCTTGCCGGACATCTGGGATTGGGCAGGTTGATCTGTATCTATGATGACAACAACATCTCCATAGAAGGAAAAACAGACATCACCTTTTCCGAAGATGTTGCAACACGATTCAAGGCCTATAACTGGCAGATACTTACCATTGAAGATGGAAATGATACGGATGCCATACTTACGACTCTGAATGCAGCCAAATCCGAAACCGGGAAACCATCTCTTGTTATTTTGAAAACCCATATTGCTTATGGAAGTCCAAATAAGCAGGATTCGGCAGATGCTCATGGTTCACCACTCGGAGCAGAGGAAATCCGTCTGACAAAAGAATGCCTTCAATGGAAAAATGAAGAGCCCTTTTGTGTTCCGGAAGAAGCATTGACCCATTTTCGAAAATGCTTGGAAATCGGAAAAAATTCAGAAAATGAATGGAAGAAAAAATTCCAGGCATACAAAGAATCCCACCCGGAGTTGACCGACCAATGGGTCAATGCAATGAGTGGATTTCTGCCGGAAGGCTGGGATAGCGAGATCCCCCTTTTTTATTCCAAAGACACACCCATGGCAACACGCGCTGCATCCGGAAAGGTTCTCAATGCAATTGCAAAAAAACTACCAACACTGATCGGTGGATCAGCCGACCTTGCGCCATCCAATAAAACCTATCTTGAATTTTCCCATGAATTTCAAAAAAACAGTTATGACGGCCGCAATATCCGGTTTGGGGTAAGAGAGCACGCAATGGGCGGAATCATGAGTGGGATGTTTCTTCATAATGGTCTTCGCCCTTACGGCGGGACGTTCCTGGTTTTTGCGGATTATATCCGGCCATCCGTTCGGGTTGCAAGCCTGATGAAACTACCGCTCATCTATATTTTTACACATGACAGTATTGCGGTTGGAGAAGACGGCCCGACACATCAACCCATAGAACAGATCGCATCTCTCCGCATCATCCCCAATCTCACGGTTATCAGGCCTGCTGATGCCAACGAAACCGCAGATGCTTGGCGTCAGGCCATAAAGACATCGGATGGCCCGGTTGCATTGATTCTAAGTCGGCAGAAGCTTCCGATACTGGATCGTGTGGATGCGGATAACACGAATAACCTGTCCAATGGAGCCTATATTATCAAAGATTGTATCGGGCAGCCGGATATTATTCTGATTGCAACTGGTTCGGAAGTTCATATTGCAATAGAAGCCGGGAATATTTTGGCTGGAAAAGGTATTTCTGCAAGGATTGTCAGTATGCCGAGTTGGGAGTTGTTTGAAAAAAGATCGGAAAGCTATAAGAAAAACATCCTTCCGCCGAACATTACCAGCAGGATTGCCATTGAAGCAGGGCATCCAATCGGCTGGAGAAAATATGTGGGGGATAAAGGCGCGATTATCGGTATAAACCATTTTGGTTCATCCGCCCCTGGTCCAACCAATATGAAAAAATTCGGATTCACTGCAGACAGAATTGTTGAAAAAGCATTGGATCTTCTGAAATAGCTCAAATCTGAAATACAGGTTTCTTCCATGATCGCAGGTAAACAGATTACTGCATACCTGCGATCATCCCAGAATCATTCGGCCCATGGAATATTCCCGGCTAAACTTTGAATAACTTCCGTATCTTCTCCATTCGATTTCGGGCATGATAATAATCCCTCGTGTTGGACAGGGCCATCAAATGTTTGGAAATCTCCTCAGGATACTCGCCGCGTCCCCGTAACAGTGCCTGATACCAATTTGGCAATATAGTATGATAGCATTCCGTTAACTCTGATGAATGGCTACGTATATGCGCTGCTTTTTGGTCAACAATGCCATGAAAGTTTTCCCCTTCATCCGCTTGATCAAAGGAATTCAAATAATCAGCCAAATTTTGAATCACCTGCTTTCGTATGGTTCGGTACCTTGAAATCGGACGAATACAGAAGTGAACGACAACATAGCCAAAAGACCCCACCAAAAAAGAAACAAGTACAGCAAATACCATTGATGTCATAAAAAACAATCCTTTTTACAAAGTCCGATTCTCTGTCTTTGGGTTGACTTGTTCCGGATCTTACAATATAAAAATCAAACAGGTCAACAGAATTAGCTCATCCCCAATTATTGAATCTAACGTATTGTATTAACTTATGTTAAAAACCATCCGTCACCCTGTAT
>PNOB01000324.1 GCA_013824585.1 Desulfobacterium sp.
GAGTCTGCCATCGACACGGAATCGCACCTGGACAAAATCTTTTTCCGGGCTGATATGGATATCGCTTGCCCCTTCACGCACGGCCTGGGCCAGGATCGAATTCACCAGCCGGATCACCGGGGCTTCTTCAACCATGTCATGAAGGGAACCCACCTCGACATCCTCGGTAAGAGGTTGCTGTTCCGATTCATCACTCCGTTCAAACTCCATTTCTTCGATACCCTCTAAAACGCCGCCAATACCGGAAAGGGAACCATACATGCTGCTGATAATATGATTCAATTCTTTTTCCGTACAGATAACCACTTCCACTTCGGTATTGGTAAGCACCTCTATTTTGTCAAGGGTATCGATATCCATTGGATCGGTCATGGCAACCGTCAGCAAAAAACGATCCTTGCTGAGCGGAACCACCTGATGCTTCTGAACAATCTCAACCGGAATGATCTTAGACAGAGCTACATCAATCGGATATTTATCGGGCTGATACTTATCAATTTTAAGCTGTTTGGAAACAATATCAGCGATCTGGGATCCACTGACGATCCCTTCACGGACCAGGGTCTGCCCCAGTTTCAGCTTATACTTCTGCTGATCCTTAACCGCTTTAGCCAGTTGTGCCTCGGTTAACAGACCGGCTTCAAAAAGCATCTTTCCAAGTTTCTTTTTTGTCCTCACGGTTCTACCCTGCAAGCCTGATAATTCCATTTTGCGATCAAGATGGCATGATTCGTAGGGGCAGGCCCCTGTGCCTGCCCTTTATGTGGCCATATAAGTGTCAACATGAAAGCAAATCGGAATAAAATAAAAAGCCGGTTATTATTCTTTTCTCATCCCGGCCCCATTTTTATAAACAAGATACGGATTTGCATATAAAATATCTTTTTCATCTCCCCAGCCGGATCGAATACCGGCATGGGGGAAATCGGCTGTCACTATTTTTTCCAGCAGTTTCTGAGCCGAATCCTTATCAAAAAAATACTCCTTAACAATCATCTCAAATTTCAAACCCATTTTTTTTGAATAAAAAGGGATCATTCGAAAGGGCGGGTCATGATCCGGATGGGAACGGATAAACTCCATTGCCTCCTCCGGACTGTCTGCTTCACCTAACCTCACCCACCAGCATGGTAAGCCTGTATTCCGTATACGTACCGGAACCGCCGGAAGATTAATGACCGTGCCGGATTCAATATTTTCCGGTCTTGCGATATGCGGATTGGCAGCAACGATGCTTTCCAAGGTTGTGGGATCAACCCTTCCGTATATACTCAAAGAGATCAATCCAAGAGACTCTCCCTTTTGAATCGAAACCTTTCCCAGAACTCTGGGCGCGGTTTCACTGGATTGATCAACCGAATCGATTATGGGAGGTGCCTTTTCCCGGGCGGTCTGAATCTTTGTTTTCAATTGCCCGGCAACCGCGGGAGGCCTGGGCCTGGTTGTTTTGTCTTTTTGCAACACCTCCTGTTTCTTTTCAGAGGCATTCACCTTCCAGAAATGAAACACATCCGGATTTCCAAAGAGCAGCAGACATATGACAATAAGAACACTCAACCCGAAAGTCAGCGATAGTTTCCCCGCAAAAGAACTTCCAATCATGTTCCTGCGGGCACAGGCCCGAATCAGGAACCAGCCGGCTTTTGATTGATTCTGAACAATCATCGCCAGCATGCTCTGGTGGCATAAGTTGATAATCTTTCTGGGATACCCGGAGGTTGAAATATAGATGGCTATAAATGCCAGCAGGGTGAATACAGGACGAACGGTTTTGTCCCGGCTGGATTGTTGCAGCCGGAAAGCAATCATCTGCCAGGTGTCACGGAAATCAAGGGGCCCGAGACGATGGTAAAGGTTGATACGATCTGTGAAATTTTCATGCTTTGCGATCACTTCTTCAAATTCTTTCTGGGCAAAAATAATGATCTGCAGAAGCTTATGATGATTGGTTTCATAATTCAAAAGCTCTCTTAAAATCTCAAGGCAGGATTCTGAAATCTTCTGCCCCTCATCAATGATCAGCACGATTGTCTTGTTTTCGTCCACCCCTTTTTGAAACAGATACTGCTTGATCCGTTCTTTTGCGTTGATATCGCCTTCCTGCCCTGGATGTGCGGCAATTTCCCTTTCATCAAACAGTAGTTGAATGGCGGACAGGAACTCCTGTGATGAAGGGAATTGGGGATCCAGCATCAGGTAGGTCTCGATTTTTTCATCTGTTGAAAATTTTTGAATCAATTGACGGCAAAGCGTGGTTTTACCGGTTCCCACATCCCCGACAACCACATTGAGCCCACGGCGAAGCCGGATGGAGATCTCCAGTTTCTGCAGACAGTCCTTGTGCTGCCTGGACTGGAAAAAAAATTCCGGATCAGGTGAATTGGAAAATGGTTCTTTGCTTAAATTCAGGATTTCAAAGTAATCCATACCTTATCCCTTTATCATTCCGCTCTTTTCAAAGATGTAAAAGGATCTGCAAAAAAAACAGTCCCTGATTTCCACATTGAAATCACCTCTGCTTTTTCACCCATGGAATCCGGAAGTGCGCTTTGTTTTTCCTGAGCCAGCTCTTCTTTTGCAAAAACCTCTTTCAGGATAATGGCAAAATGCAGTCCTGTCTGATCATTCCAGTAAGGAATCATCTGAATATCGGGCAGCAAGGTCTGATAATAACGCAGCTTGCGATATGCTTTTTCCAGTTCATCCTGCTCATCAATCTGAATCCAGAACCCATTCTGCTGAGGAATCCTTCTGGATTCATGAATGGCCGGAAAATAGATCACCTGTCCTACACCAATATGATCCGGATGTTTAATATGGGGGTTGATCTTCATGACTTGTTCCACGAGTTCCGGACGATACACGCCATAGACAGATTGAGTCATCAACCAGAGTGTTTCCGATTCTTCGGCAGAAACTTTTCCAAGGACTGCCGGTTTTTCCATACCAGGGCTTCCTGGTGCAGGATGCTCATCTGTTTTCTCCTGAACTGATTCATTTTCCAGTTCCTGATCCAGGATCACCCCTTCACTTTCAGAGTTTTCTGTTTCCTTTGATTGTACTGAAGGAGATTTCTTTAAAATATGAGGAGTAATAAAAATCAGCACATCCTCCATGCTGTCCCCATGACTGGTGCCTTTAAAGAAAGATCCCACATACGGGATATGCATCAGGCCCGGCACACCCGATTCCGTATCGGTTTTTGTTTCCTTGTTCAATCCTCCGATAACGGTTGTCTGACCATCCAAAAGGAAGATACTGGTTTCCGCCTTTTTGGTTATGATGGTCGGGTTGCCATCCACTTCCCTTGAAAAATCCAGCTCATCCTTCCGGGTCTTGATCGCCAGTTTGAGTGATGTCTCATCAATCACATGAGGTTCGACTTCCAGCCTTAAAACCGCATCTTTCCATTGAATGCTGATATCGCCATTGGAAGAAACCGTCTGGTAGGGAACGGTTGATCCGGATTCAATAATGGCAGACTGGTTGTCCAGTGTAGTAATTGAAGGGCTGGAAAGAATATTCAGTTTCCCCTCTGCCTGCAAAGCCGAGAGTTGCACAGCAAGTACCCTGTCGCCTGCCTTCTCTGCAACATAGCCGAGGGTCAATCCACCGCTGCCGCCAAGGTCTGCCGGAAAGTTTCCGGCCATACCGGAAGTGGGTGTAATGGGAGCTTCCAGGGTGTTTCCAAGAGCTCCGGAGCTGTTTGAACCGGAAGTCAGGTATTGATTGGTCGATCCTGCTCTTTTCACCAATCCTCCCCACTGCACACCCAGGTCTCTTGCTGTTTCCCGGCTTGTTTCAATAATATTCGCTTCAATCAGAACTTGTGCAATGGGTTTGTCAAGATCGTTCACAAGGGTTACAAGCTTATCCAGATCGGATTGTAATGCCTGAATCACCAGTGATTTTGTATGCGCATCCACAGATATGGATCCGATTGCAATTCCTTTCTGATCTTTGGAAAGAAATTTGGTCAGATTCTCTCCGAGTTTTTTTTCATCTGCATATCGAATCGGGATGATCCTGGTAAGCATCGGCTCTGTAAGTCTTAAATCCCTCTGTTGCTCCGCCTGTTTCAGGTCACGTTTCATATCCTCGATGGTCATGACCCGAAGCAGATCCCCTTCCCAGACATAGGCAAGTCCATTGGATCGGACAATCCCGTTGAACAGCTCATCCCACCTTGCGTTCCTGACATGGATACTGGTTTTCCCTTTAATGTTCTCGTTGATCAGGATGTTCAATTCAACAGACCGGGCAAGAGCCCTTAATATCGTGGATATGCCCGTATCCTGAAGTTTCATGGTAATTCTCTTGGAAGGTAGTATTTTCCTTGTTGAAACCGCTCCCATTTTATGAGGCATCTTTCCGGACAAGGCATCGTGAACAACAGCAGGCTGTCCTTTCTCAGACGGGGAATGACCTTTGTTTGTTTCTGCCATTGCCCGCCATTTATCAAATGAAAGATTGGAGTTCGAACCGTTTTTTTCTGCACAGCCGTAAATTGCTGCAAGAGAAAGAACTGCTGCTGTCATATACACGAAAATGGTTTTTTCGACTTGAAAATTCATTAGCGTAACAACCTTTCGTTTGTATGTTCTCCCTT
>PNOB01000325.1 GCA_013824585.1 Desulfobacterium sp.
TGTCTTTTCGCGAAGCCGATCAACTGATTTCCCTGATGCTTAACTTTCAGCAGGGCAAATGGAATGCCAACCTGATTGCCACCTGGCACGATGAACGTGAGATGTCCACTGGCGGCAGTGACGGCAACCGGATCTCACTGGATGATTTCTGGCAACTCTTCGGAAAACTGAGCTACAGCTTCAACCCGGATTGGATGGGTTTTGTGCAGGTGAAAAACCTGCTGGACGAGGATTACCTGACGCCGGCCGCAGGCTCAAACTTAACCGAAGGGGTACCGAATCGCGGCCGGGAAATACTGGCCGGTGTTATCCGCCGTTTTTGAGGTGACTTTAAACGCGGCATAACATCCATATACATACCCAACAGTGATCTGACATTTTTAATCTCAAGAAAAATTGTTTTCAACTGGTATAAAGTCAATGAAAAAATCTGTAATCTCCCTCGCTCTTTTCGTGTTCATCCTTGGATCAACGGCCGGTTTTACCGAGGAGCCTTCCAAGGAATACATGCTGAAGGCTGCCTTCCTGTACAAATTTTTCTTCTTTGCAGATTGGCCTGAAAAAACTTTTTACGAATCTGAATCAACCATTGTACTCGGTATTATGGGTGAGAATCATTTTGGCGATGTATTCAAGAAAATTGAAGGTGAATCCATACATGGAAGAAGACTGACTGTCAAAAGATTGGGAAATGCCGTACGCCCTGAGATGCTGAGAGGATGTCAGATCCTATTTATCAACCGCTCTTTTGATAAAGAAACAAGGTCTATTCTCGCTTCTCTGAAAGGTCACCCTGTTCTAACAGTCGGTGAAACCGCAACATTTGTTGAATCAGGCGGTGTGATCAGCTTTGTTGCAAAGGAAGACAGCATCGGCTTCGAAATTAGCCAAACAGCGGCTGAACGTGCTGGAATAAAAATCCGGGCCCAACTGCTTAGAGTAGCTGCGCGGGTTATTGAGGAATGAAATGATGAATGGTCCTAAAAACAGGGAGATTGCATCAAGGAGTCTTACAGGATGGCTGAGCAATCTCCGGATAAGGCAAAAACTGGTGCTGATAATCATGGCCGTCAGTTTTTCCTCAATGCTGACGGTTAGTTGCGCCTTCTTGCTATATGAAGGTTTCATACTGCGGCAACGCATTGCCGCCGATCTTTCCGCCCAGACAGAGATGCTGGCTGCAAATTGTGCAGCGGCATTATCCTTTAATGACCCTGCGGATGCGAAAAATGTATTGTCTTCACTGAAGGCCATAAAGTCCGTTGCGTTTGCCTGCATATATCAAGCCGACGGGAACGTGTTCGCCACATATCAGAGAAGTGATTTTGAAATGGATAAAATCCCAGGCCCTCAACCCAATGGATATCATTTCAGCAAAGACTGGCTTACCATATTTAAACAGATCTCATTAGGAAACCGACCGATTGGAACAGTTTATCTGCAATCCGATCTCCGTGCGATATGGGATCTTCTGAGGCAAAATATGATAACCCTGGGCATTGTCGTAATGCTCTCCGCCTTATTCGCCTATCTTTTGGCCACAAGACTCCATAGGGTTGTGTCTACCCCGATCTTTCATCTGTCAGAAACCGCGGCAGCCATCTCGAAAAATGGAGATTACTCGATCCGTGCGCCAAAGCACAGTGAGGACGAGCTTGGTGTGTTTACGGCTGCGTTCAATGAGATGCTCAGTGAGGTTGAAAAAAGTCATTCAGCGATCCGCGAGAGCGAAGAAAGATTCAGGTCTTTGGTAGAAACCGCTCACAGCATCATCCTCTACCTGTCGCCTGAATGCCGCATCCTGGAGTTCAACCCGGAAGCTGAACGGTTCTTTGGACGAAACCGCAGGGAAGCCTTGGGGGAGAACTTTCTTGAATTATTCATCCCCAAGGACTTTCGTGATCTGGTCTTTACCAACATACAAAAAGCATTGCAAGGCTATCCCACCAGAGGGTTTGAACATCATCTCAGCGCCAGACAAGGCGTTGCAGAACGCGACACGATTTGGAATATAGACCGCATTGTTGACTCACAGGGCCAATCCCTGGGGGTCATCGCAGTAGGCCATGACATCACAGAACTCAAGCGTGCAGAAACCGAACTTGAAAAGCACCGTCATCACCTTGAAGAGTTGGTGGCCACACGCACCGCCGAACTCCAGCTTGCCTTTAACGCTGCCGAGGCCGCTAACCAGGCCAAGAGCATCTTTCTGGCCAATATGAGCCATGAGCTCAGAACCCCACTGAATGCAATCATCGGTTTTTCTGAAATTCTTAAACATTTGGTTACTGAAACAAAACAGCAGGACTATCTTGCCAGGATACGGATGAGCGGCAATGCCCTTCTATCTCTGATAAATGACATTCTGGATATTTCCAAAATCGAGGCCGGCAAAATGGAACTGCGGTATGATGCAGTTTCTCCCCGGCGGCTGTTTGAGGAAACACGGCAGCTTTTTTCGTATAAAATGATTGAAAAACGCATTGAGATGATCTTTGATATTTCACCTGAATTGCCGGATGCACTGATCCTTGACGAGGCCAGATTACGCCAGATATTCATGAATCTGACAGGCAATGCAGTGAAATTTATGGATAAGGGAACGATAACCTTTGCCTCAACGATTGAATACCCGGAACCGGGCAACCGCAGCAGGGTCGATTTTATCTTCTCAGTTTCAGACACCGGCATCGGTATCCCCAGGGACCAGTGTGAAAAAATATTCGATGCGTTTGAGCAGCAAAAAGGAAAAGAATCGGCAAAGTACGGCGGAACAGGACTGGGACTTACTATTACAAAAAGACTGGTTGAGGGAATGGGGGGCACCATTGCCGTTGAAAGTCAGGTGGGAATCGGCAGCACTTTTACCGTGGTTATTCCAAATGTGGAGACAGCTGCGGCCATTGTTTCTGAAGAATCGGAGAAAGAACGGTTTGATTTCGAAGCTGTGCGCTTTGATCATTCCAAAGTGCTTATTGCAGATGACATTGACTATAACCGGGACCTTCTAATGGGGTATTATTCAGGATTTGACCTTGAAATCTTCGAAGCGGAAAACGGCCAAGAAACCATCGACAAGGCGCGACAAATCAGACCCGAGCTGATCCTTATGGACATGAAGATGCCGGTCATGGACGGATACGAAGCGTCGACCATATTAAAAAATGACGATCAACTGAAAAGCATTCCAATTATTGCCGTCACTGCCTCGGCCCTGAAACAGGACGAAGAGAAAATCCGTCAGATATGCGACAGCTATTTGCGTAAGCCGGTGAACAGAATCGATCTGATACGGGAAACCATGAGATTTTTGCCCCATGAGGTAAAAAAGCAGGTCACAGAAGAAAAAGCGCTGATATTGGAATTGACGGATCATGAGACGGCCGAAAGGGTAAGCCAACTCCCTGCAACGCTTACTGGACAGTTGAGTGAAGCCGTCCTCCTGGCAGATATCGATCGACTGCATGAACTCATTGAGCAGGCAGATGCCCATGATACCCGCCTTGCCTCAATCATGCGGCGATATATGGAACAGTATGATTATGCAGCATTGAGCACACTTTTTAAAAAAAAGGAAGAATAAAATGAATAGCTCCGATTGGAATACCGGTCAAAAAAGTATTGTGATCGTTGACGACATGCCGAACAACCTGCGCGTACTGTCGGAAATTCTCAGGCAGGATAATTACAGAGTCAGGCCAACAACCAGCGGCGAAAAAGCTCTTGAAACGGTGAAGACCGCTCTGCCTGACCTGATTCTGCTGGATATAAAAATGCCCGGCCTAAGCGGTTATGAGGTTTGCAAAAAATTGAAGGAAAACAAGCAAACCAGTGATGTTCCGGTGATTTTCATCAGCGCACTGGATGAGATCACAGACAAGATGAACGCATTTGCATCAGGCGGTGTGGATTACATCACCAAACCGTTTGCTTCTGAGGAGGTACTCGCAAGGGTTCGAACCCACATCGCCCTTAGCAGCGCCGGACATGAACTGGAAAGAAAAAACAGAGATCTTCTGGCCGCTAGGGAAGCGCTGGAAAAAATCAATGCAGAACTGGAAGAAAAAGTTTTGGCTCGTACCAGGGAGCTGACGGCTTCCAATAAAAGACTCCAAAATGAGATTGCTGAACATAAAAAAACGGAAACATTGTTGAAACTGGACGAGGAACGTCTGGAAGCCATGTTGAACCTCAATGAAATTAGTGATTTATCAGAAAATCAAATCATTGATACTGTTCTTGAAGAAGCTGTCCGGTTGACCAGAAGCAAAATCGGTTTTTTCCATTTTGTCAGCAATAATCACAAATATATTAAAATGTTTAGATGGTCACAGGAGGTGATAAAAGAGTGTCGGGTAAACCTTGACGCCATGTATCCGATCGAAAAAGCCGGTGTGTGGGCGGACTGTATCCGCACCGGTAAACCCGTGATTCACAACGATTGCCAACTTCTCCCGGACCGGAATGCATACCCGGACGGACACATCCACATCGAACGGTTTTTGAGTCTGCCCATATTTGACAAAGATCAGATAATTGCAATCATTGGCGCGGGTAATAAAAAAGAAGCATATGATGAATCCGACATCA
>PNOB01000326.1 GCA_013824585.1 Desulfobacterium sp.
CCGGCCATTGAACAGATGTACCATGTCTTCGAAAAGGTCTGTATAGGTATCGGCAACCTTTTTCAGGGGCTTCTCACATCGTTGCTCATAAAGCGGTGCAAAGGTCTTCCCGTTTTTCAATTCCCGGAAAGGCACCCATGTTTCTGAAAGGGGCAACCCTTTGCAGTCAATGAGATAGCTGAGCAGGGGGATGGTGATCCATTGGTGGAGGTGGATGTCTGAGTATAGATTTCCCTGTGAATCAATGCTGATGTCCTTGCCCAGGATCTTGATGGTCAGCTTGTTGTTGAAGATTCTTCCGCCGGTTTTTACCGCAATCGATAACAGGTCAATGGACTGGATCTGTTTTTTCAAGTCTTCCACAAACCCGTTCATCTCTATTTCAATTGAAGTTTTTTCCTGGGACTGATCCCCGTTGTATTGCTGAATGGTTTCCTTGCTGATCTTCGGGCATTCATTCAGGTGCTGTTTCCCCTGATAAACCGCACCGGCAAAAGCCAGACAGGTTTTTTCGCCGCAATCCCGGCAGTTGGATTTGTCCAGCAACTTGAAGATTTCCATAGCATTGGAAAATTTAGACACTCTATCACTCTCCCTTTCTTCTGTAGACGAATTCGTCTTTATGATTTCAGTTGAGGTAAAATAACATAATTGCTTTTTATAGATCAAGCCTCCTGTTCAAACAGGTTGTCTTCTCCATTTAATATAAAGATCCGTTGTTGTGGTTAATATAAAGATCCATTGTGGGAGCGACATCCTGTCGCGAATCCCCTTTCGAAGATGATTCCATGCTTCTGTAGGGGTAACCCTTGTGGCTACCCGTTATGGCTACCCGTATTTTTCATGACACAGATTTTACCGGTTGTCATGTATCATATGGGTGACATCACGGACGACATTACGGGCAACCACAAGGGATTGCCCCTACAGATACAAAAATGATTTGCATAATTCGAAAACCAACAGGTATGGAATCCACTGTCTTATGGTGCTCCTGTTGTTTGAATCATTTTAATAAATATTATCTGTCAAAGCCAATGTACCAAAATTTTTAATCGGTTGAGAATCCGGTTTTTTTGTCCGGAGAAATGAAAATCAGGATTACTATTTCTGATTAAACTTAGGAGTGATAATTTTGAACCAAAATGAAATGGTTTTTCTCTTACAGTACGATAGATATCATGAAGAGAAGCATTTTTAACAAAGTTTATTTTCTGTATTTTGTATAACATCTTTTAATTATTTGGAATAAAAAATTGTTGTGTAATTCCTCATTTTTTATATTATGAGAAAAAATTGAGATATCAGCGTGCATTCGATGTGGTCCGTACAATAATAATATTAGCGGAATAGGTAAACTGAATGACTTTGAACTTCACAGACTTTGAGATTCCATTATTGAAGGCCCTTGTCAAACTCGGCGGAAAAGCAAAACCTGTTGAGGTGTATCCGGAAGTAGAAAAAATAATGAGATTGAGTCCAAAGGACTTTCCAGAGGAATATGAAGAGTATAAGAGCCGCGCTATTAAATGGAAGAATAAAACTGCATGGGCACGGGAATACCTTAGAAGAAAGAATCAGTTAGATGGTTCTGAACGTGGTGTATGGAAAATCACAGCTATTGGTAAGGATAGGTTAAAGCACTTCAACAAAACTCATAAAGACCCTGATGAAGGTCTGGCACCTTTACTGGGAGTGGATACTACAATATCTGATGAAAATGTTTCACCTGAGGAAGGTTTCAATAGAATCGAGAATGTTCAAGTGCATGAGACGGGTGGCATTCTTGGGGTTCGGGGGATCGTATATGCGCCTATCAACGAGCAAGGTGTGATTTTGTTATTTGCCGCTTTATGCCATGAATTAGGGTTTATGATTGAAGGAATCAGAAGTGCATTTCCAGATGCTTTGCTAAGGAGAAAAAATTCTAAAGGAACTTGGAATAGTTGCCGAGCTGAGTTTGAGTTTAAATCATCCTCTTTTAAATATCATAAGCATGATCCAAAGCAGTGCGATCTGATAATATGCTGGGAACATGATTGGCAAGACTGCCCCAAAGAGGTTCTATGTTTAAAGAATAGAGTGGAAGAATTCAGATAATTCGAATTGATTATTTGCTTACCTCTGTGTCCACGGTACAACAAGGAGAATACCGTTTATGACGCAGGAGTTAAATTTCAAATAACCTCCGGAGTGATCGCATGATGAACATGAACAGAAAATTTGTAAAAAAAATGAATATGAGTGAAGAGGCAGACAATGGACTTGTTCAGGCGGAAAAGAAAGAATTAATCTCAATGATTTGGGAAATTACAAAGGATAATTGGGCGTTTGTAAGAGGGCAAGGTGCTAAACGAAGATTGCAAAGAGATGTTACAGCTATTGTTAGAAGAACAAGTTGATTTCATGATTGTTGGTGCATATGCTTTTCAAAGGAAATAGCAAGAGGTTATCATGACCATCAGCAAAGTTATTAAAATATATAATATGAATGAACAGCCTAATGATTTTTCATTCTGGCAATCAAAATCATATGAAGAGCGGCTGAATGCATTAGAGCAGATCCGGAAAGAATACAATTCATGGAGATATGATGCTGAGCAAGGATTTCAAAGAGTTTATCGAATTGTTAAACAAAAATAATGTCAGGTATCTGGTTGTCGGCGGGTATGCTGTCGCATTACACGGGCATCCGCGTTATACAAAAGATCTGGATGTATGGATAGAGTTGTCACCGGAGAACGCCAATAAGATCATGGATGCACTTAAGCAGTTTGGTTTTGGATCATTGGGCCTCAAACCGGATGACTTTCTTGTGAGTGACCAGACTATTCAACTGGGCTATCCTCCCAATCGAATTGATATCCTGACCACAGTAACCGGTTTGAAATTTGAGGAATGTTATCCAGCAAGGGTGGAAGTTGAAATTCAAGGCCTCCGGATTCATTTTATTGATATTGAAAACCTGAAAAAAAACAAACGAGCAACTGGCAGATCACAGGATCTGGCTGATGCGGAAAATCTGGAGCAATCCGGAACATAATGGCCAACTACTGATGGGAACGCTGCTTTCTTTGAATCCTTTTAAACCCCCATGGTTCTTGCGCAACAGGCACGTTCAATCCATTTTCGCATCCATGAAATTCAGAAGACCTCTGGTCCGAAAACGGGCTTTTGGATTGTTGAAGCGATCAAAAGAGGTTATACTCCATTGCAATCATGGTGTGCGGCTTCAGGGATTTTTCTCGGGCCATCCAGGTGATGAGGAACGCGATCTAGTCATTCTGTTTCACGGGTGGGAGGGAAACAGTGATTCCATGTATCTGCTGTCTGCGGCCGGAATTTTATTTAAAAAGGGATTGAATGTCTTCCGGCTGAATTTCAGGGATCATGGAACCAGCCATCATCTGAACCGTGAACCGTTTCATTCATGTCGGCTGGAGGAGGTTCTGGATGCGATACAGATCATCCAGAGGGATTATGGAAACCGGGGGAAATTGTTTCTGTGCGGGTTCTCGCTTGGAGGAAATTTTTCTCTGCGGGTTGCGGCAAATGTCCGGCAGAACAATATCCATCTGCATAAGGTCGTAGCGATTTGTCCGGTGCTGCATCCGCCTGATACAATGGATAACATTGAAAAAGGTCTATTTTTATACCGCTGGTATTTCATTCAAAAATGGAAAAGATCCCTGATGAAAAAACAGGCCATTTTCCCCGGCCATTATAGTTTTGATGATCCTGAAATATTCAGATCACTGTTCCGGATGACGGATATCCTGGTTGACCGGTATACCCCTTATCCGGATTCTCAAACCTATTTACACAGTTATTCGGTTACCGGCGAAGTATTAAAAGACTTAAAAATTCCGGTACACATCATCATCAGCAGGGATGACCCGGTCATCCCATATTCAAACCTGGCCCAGGTTGCGAGATCTGAAAATCTTGAGATAACAACAACCGAATATGGCGGGCATTGCGGTTTTATCCAGGGGATTTCCATGAAAAGCTGGATTGACAACAGACTTGTCGATCTGCTTGCATCATGATGGAGAAAAAAGGAAGATCAGGATGAACCATTCAGCATTTCGTATTCTGGCATTGTTCATATGCAGCTTGATTTATACAGGTTGCGGCGGGCATACCTTTCAATACCAGACGGATTCGAAAATAAGATCCTTGATTGACGTGAGACCGGTATATCCTGCAGCAAAATTTATCGTGCTGTCGGATACACACTTTTATGACACCGCTCTTGGGGATTCTGGCCAGGCTTTTCAGAATGTGCTTACATATGACCGGAAGCTGCTGCTGGAGAGTCAGGAGATCATGGATGAAGCTGCTCAGGAGATTGTAAGGGAAACGGCTGATTTTTTGATTGTTTGCGGGGATCTGACCAAGGACGGAGAGATGATAAATCATCAGGGAATGCAGAAGGTGTTGACCCGGATCAGCCAGACGGGAGTGAAGGTTTATGTAGTACCCGGGAATCATGATGTGGCCAATGGAAATGCCGTAAAATTCAAGGATCGGGAAAAGATACCGGTAGAATCGGTTTCCGGCCAAGCGTTTTCGGAGATATACAGGGA
>PNOB01000327.1 GCA_013824585.1 Desulfobacterium sp.
GTGTTCATAAATTTCCGGAGTAATTTTGGAATCATTCGTATCTACAATAAATTCAGCCAGTCGCCGGGTCATTCCCATTACCATCTCTGTCATTGCGCAGCTCCTTTTTTTTGAATCACCTGTTTTTATGATTCAATAGCATCTGTTTTACAATTGTATAGGGGTCACTGGTTTTCTGCATCACCTGGGAAACAGAATCTTGCAGCGATCCGTCGTTTTCCCATACACTGCGAACCTGTCGAAACACTTCCCTTTCCATCAGGGAAAGGATCTCCTCTCTGATGCGAATCTCCTCTTTGACTTTCTGTTTTTGTGTATCAGAAGGGTTTTCCAGAAGCGCGGAAACCAGTTGCTGGATACCCTGCTTTTTCAAGGCCGATGTCTGTAATACAGGCGGGACATCACCTTCTACATCGGAGGATAGCGAAAGCATGGCCTGAATATCTGCCTCAACCTCATCTGCACCGGGTTTGTCTGCCTTGTTAATGACATACAGGTCAGCGATCTCCATGACACCGGCTTTGATTGCCTGAATTCCGTCTCCCATGCCCGGTATGCAGACAACCATGACCCGGTCTGCGGTTTTTACAATTTCGATTTCATCCTGTCCGACCCCGACCGTTTCAATCAGAATAACATCTTTTCCAAATGCATCCATGATCCGGATCACATCGCGGGCAGCCTGACACAATCCTCCCAGCATTCCCCGGGTTGCCATGGACCTTATATAGATTTCTTTTACCGTAAATATCTGTTGCATTCTCAACCGATCGCCCAGCAAGGCTCCGCCGCTGAACGGACTGGAAGGATCCACTGCAATAATCCCGACGGTGTGTCCTCTGTCTGCAAGCTCTTTGGCGATTTCACTGGTCAGTGTACTCTTGCCTGCACCGGGTGAACCAGTGATGCCGAATACCCGGGCTTTTCCGGTAAGGGGATAGATTTCCGTCATGGCTGTTTTCCAGCCGTCTTCCCGGTTTTCGACGCGGGTGATCAATCGTGCCATGGCACGGATATCTTTTTTCCGGACTCCCTGGATCAATTTATCCCATGAATTCTTCACGTTTTATCCTTTTTGATATCAAAGCTTGGCCTGTTGAAATTCGCCGAACACATCCCGAAGAACATCACAGATTTCCTGGAGAGAGACATCGTTTTCCACACATTTGCATATATCGGGCATCAGGTTCACAGCTTCATCTTCCGCATGTTGCCGAAGGGTTGAGAGAAGAGAGCGGACGGTTGTATTGTCCCGTTCTCTTTTTACTCTCGACAGTTTTTCCTTTTGTCTTTTTTCAGCGCTTTTCATGAGCGCCGGGTCGTATGAGGCTTCCACTTCCCGGTTTACCTTGACATGGATCTCATTTTGTCCGGTATAGCAGTTGACGCCGATTACGAACTCCTCCTGCTTGTCAATTTTGCGCTGTTTCTGATACGCGCTTTTGGCAATGGCCTTCTGCATGTATCCATTTTCAATCGCAGCAACAGCTCCTCCCATATTTTCAACTTTTTCCATTTCAGCCATGGTCTGCTCTTCAATTTCATCTGTCAGTGATTCCATAAAATAGGAACCGGCCCAGGGGTCGTTTACATCAGAAACCTTGGCTTCGTAAATCAGGATTCGGGTTGCATCCAGTTGAAGCTGTACTGCTTCCTGGCTGTGTCCCAGTCCCATCGGCTCATCAAAGGGAGGAAACGCACCGGGCATTCCTCCAGACATTCCGGCGGCCATGCCTCCGACCACTGCCCTTGTCAGATTGTTCAGGGGGCGCTGAAGGGTAGTAGAAGAACATCCGATATGTGCAGTAATGGGCTGACGGATCAGCATGCTTCTTGGATTTTTGGCATGGAACCGTTCTTTCAGCATCCTTGCATAAATCCTTCTTGCAGCCCGTTGGAAGGCGATTTCCTGGTAAATTTCCATACTTCCGCCGAATGCATTGAAGGTAAACTTCGGAGCAAAGAGATCCACCGCAAGGCCGCCGTCGATGCCTGCTTGAAGATAGGCAGCAGCATTGGCCATGGAAAAAGCTAGATCCTGGACTCTGGATGCGCCGGCTTCCCGGATATGATATCCGCCCATGCTGTTGATATTCAGTTCCGGCAGAAATTGAGTGCAGAACACACAGGTGTCCCGGAACAGCCGCAGAGATTGATTTGGCGGAAAAATATAGGTGCCGCGTGCAATAAATTCTTTCAGGATATCATTCTGGGGTGTTCCTTTGAGCTTCTTCAGCGGAATGCCCCTCTTATCGGCAAGGACAGCATACATGGCGATGATAACGGCTGCGGGCGCATTGATGGTGAAGTTGGAGGGGACTTTATCGATTTCCAACCCGCCGGTATAGGGTTCATAAATGGTGGCAAAGTCACGGAAGGTATCAATCGCGACTCCAACCCTTCCGACTTCTCCTTCTGCAAACGGGCTATCGGAATCATATCCGCACTGGGTCACCAGATCAAAAGCCATGTTGGGCCCACCGGTTCGTCCCATGGAATGCATTCGGATCAGGTAGTCCCTGTAGTCTTCTGCTGTTCCAAATCCGCCGTATTTGCCCACACCGCCTGCACCACCCCAGTCTGGTCGATAACCCATTTTTGCAGCATCGCCTGCATAGGCTCTCCAGAAATCAAACGGATTGTTACCGGCTGTATAGGGATATTGCCCGGGAAAACCGATTTTCTCGCAGAAGTCATTTTTGATTGTGGACAGAGGAGAATAAAATTTTGTCGGGCTTTCTTTGAGATTGAATCGTTTGACCCGTTTTTGAAGGACATTCTCCTCCCATTCTTTTTGCTGGGTTTTTATTTTTTCAAGATAGTCGTTGTCTTCAGCCATGAAAAGCCCTTTCCGGTATTCTTGGATATGTTGTTATAAAAGTCAGTCTGCCGGTATTGCAGATTCGATAAAACCAGATATCGCTGAAATCGGCGTTCCGGCTGTAAACACCTCACGGACACCCATTTCTTTCAGCTCCATAATGTCTTCATCCGGAACAATCCCTCCGACAATCACCATAATATCTCCGGCTTTCTGATTTTTCAGTTCATCCATGACCTTCCGGGTCAATGAAACATGCGCTCCGGACAGAATGGAAAGGCCGATCACATCCACATCTTCCTGGATCGCAGCATTTACGATCTGTTCCGTGGTCTGCCGCAGTCCTGTGTATATCACTTCGAATCCGGCATCCCTCAGGCCATAGGCAACAACATGGGCGCCCCTTTCATGTCCGTCCAGTCCGGGTTTGGCCACCAGCACACGGATTTTTCTTTTCTGATTCATGCAGAACACCTCCAAAACGAACTCAAAAATTTTATCACTGCTGTGAACACAGTTACTATCTGCGTGCATGCCAAATGAGCAATTTGGGTGCCATGCAAGGGAATAAAGATTTAATTATTTGAAATTATAATATTTTATTGAAAATCGATCCTGCGGGCAATGGGTAGGGATAGTATGAAAGGGACTGCATTGGGTCATTAAGTGGGTCGTTGTGACCCACTTGACCAATTTTTTTATTTTTTTTGACGTTTATAGGTTCCCATTACTTCACCATAGGCCAGTATATGGCCATCCATGGCTTTGAGAATATTCTTTTTGGTTGCTTTTCGGGGTTGTAAATCCAGTGTGTTATCCAATGCATACACCTTGAAATAGTATCGATGGGTTCCAAAGGGAGGGCAGGGGCCGCCGTACTGAAGTTTGCGATAAGATGTCATGCCCAGTGTAGCGCTGTTTTCAGATGATCCATGGTTCAGAAACGCTTTTAGAATGGATGTTGTTTCCGGAGCAATATTGTAAACCACCCAGTGAACCCAAGAGGGGATCAGAAATTTCGGGATCGGGATATCCGGATCTTCCACCAGGATGACATAGCTTTTTACGCCGGAAGGAGCACCTTCCCAGGAAAGATCAGGAGAGATATTCTTGCCGTCAAAGGTGTATTCTGAAGGTATCATTTCACCTGTCTGGAAAGCTGTGCTTTTCACATTCAATTGATTTACGGATGAGTTCTGCATGGTGAAGCCTCCTGATGCGGGTTGAAAGATGACATGGTCTTGTTTGAAACCAGATATACAGCAAATTGAATGCCATATCGATAGCAGCTTGATTTAACAGCTTGTTATTATATTTGTAATTGGCAATTCAGGAAAGGGAGCAAGCAGGAGAGTCCAGAGGAAGAGATGATTTTCATCCACCAGCTGGGGCATGATGACCCGGTTGGTTTTATTTTGTATGTGGAGCTCTCCATTTCTCTCTGGCAGGAATTCAGCTTAAGTTCTCGGCTGTACAGGAAGCAACCGGTGGATTAACCATTCCGGCACAAGGAAGTGGTGGTTCATGGATTGTAAAACTGCCTTCGACATCTTTTGATGCTGTACCGGAGAATGAATTTGCCATGATGCGTCTGGCTGGAATGATCGGAATGAATGTGCCGGAGATCAGGCTTATACCCATCCATAATATATCCGGCCTGCCGGATGATATGCAGGTGATGAAAGAGCATTTGAAAACGATCAGACTGGTTAAGGAGTTAGCAATGAACAGGTAGATTATTTGGTGAAGGG
>PNOB01000328.1 GCA_013824585.1 Desulfobacterium sp.
AATGTTTTTCAGACGACTCTGACATTTTTTTCAGCTCCTTGGGCAAAGCATCTTTTTTACGCTTTTCCGGGAGAACAGCCTGATTGCTTGGATTTCCACAGTTGGCATATTTATAGGTCAAATAAATCTCAGGATCAAATGGAAGCAATTGTGGTTTATCTGGATTTCCATAATAGATAGATTTATAAGATATGCCTGCCAGTTTGCAGGCTCCGCGCAGATATCCGGTTGGAAACAATTCCTTCAATTGATTGATTCGAAGCTGTTTTTTTTTGCAGGTATGATAGACAATGGGACAGTTCCCTTTTTCAATATACCAGTCCCGGATAAATCGGATCACCTCCCAATGCTTGGCGGTCAGACCTCCCTGGATCGAAAGTTGTGAAGCCAGGCTCTCAGCAAATGTTTTGTCCCATTGGTTGAAATCAATCAGAAATCCATAATCGTCCACAATGTACGATTTGCTGTTGATGCAGATTTCAGGCATAGAGGTTCCCTTTTTAAATAGTTATCAATTGGCTGGCGCGCATTGATTTACTGCTTTAAATATAGCAATATAAATGCCATTTTGGCCGTTTCGATTACTACTGTTACATTTATCAAAATAGCCTGGTTTTATTCAGAATAAAAAACCATTGGTGGGAAAAGCATATCATCAAAGTGTCGGATATTATTACAATGTGTCAAAATAAAAGTTATTCCGAGCTGAAACCGGAGAAAATCAAACAAATTGACAATGACATCGGTAAACTGTTAAAAGTACTGAATATCAGAACAGTGTGAACAATGAAGCGATGTTGCACGATCGCCGATTATAGTAAGCATATTCAGTTAATAATATGTTACAGAGATTTTCATGAAGCGTAAACCGAATGTTAAAAAAGGACATATTCCTCTCCAAGAGCGAAGCCGGCAGATGGTGGAATGGATTTTAGACGCTGCCATGCGGCTCTTCTCCGAACAAGGTTATGAAGCTACGACAACAAATAAGATTGCCGAACTTGCCGGTGTATCCATCGGCTCCCTCTATCATTACTTTCCAAATAAGAATGCCATTCTCCTTGAATTGGGAATCCGGCACCGGAAAAAAATTTATCGCGATATCATCAAGACATTAAGAAACAGCAAAGAATCCAACCTGCGAGAGGTCCTGAAGACAATCGTTACCAAGATTGTTCGCCTGCACAGGGACAACCAGCTATTTATCGAAGCGCTCACCGTCCATACACATATCGATAAGCAGCTGGATACAATAAAGCATGATCATGATATCAAATTCTGGGCGGCTGTGGGAAGTATCATAAGGAAAAAACACATGGATAGCAATCCTGGGATTAACGTGGAAAGCCTGAAGCAAGCCTGGATTGTCCTTGGGAAAACCGGGAAAGACGTAATACACAATATTTCCATGGAAAGTATTTACGGCCCCGATGAAAAAATTATCGAAGGGCTCGTTGATGCCATTCTCTCTTATATGTATAAGCAATCATCTTCTCTTCAAGAATAAAAAAGCAGCAAATCAAACCGAAATCTTACGTGTTTCCGATAAACGACGACTACACTTTTACCAACAAAGCCTGCCATAAAATTTGAGTAACCAAATCATATTTCCGGTACTGCGTGACCTGAATTCCAAAAGAAATCTTCATAACTATTTATAATGATATTAATTTTCATATCCCGTGTTTTGAATAAAAATCACTTCTCCAACACGAGTTGTGGATTAAGTCAGATCATTTATAATCAGGAGCATGAATGGAATCGATAAAAGAAGCAAAAGGGTTGTCTTTGTCAGCCAGTGTATTCTCAATCAGAATTTGAGATTTCCAGGGATCGCTGTTTCCAGTGCGGCATGTAATGAACTGATTGGGATGCTTTTAAGACATGATCTGGGAATCGAGACATTACCTTGTCTTGAACGCCTTGGGTGGGGTGGAATCGCCAGGCAATCCTACTTTCGCTACCAGAAAATTCTGCTCCGCTATGCAGGCACGCCCTTTTATGGGGCGCTGAAACAACTATCACGGTTATGGGTATTCCAATATCGCCTCCGTTGCCGGAAAGAGGCCCGACGAGTTGTGCGCTTCATCATTGATTACAGATCTTCAGGCTATACAGTTGCAGGTATTGTCGCCATGAATGACAGCCCTACCGATGGCGTATCCCAAACCATCGACCTCATAAACGCTCCGATGAAGATTAAGACCCTAGGAATTGATCCTGATTTGTTCCAGCAACCAAATTTGGACGACATGAAAAAGGTAATTCCAAGGCTGTGTGATGAAGGGACAGGCATTTTCATGTCCTGTATCATGAAAGAGCTGGAGAAAAAAATGATCACGATTAACACTGTTGGATATGATCCTTGGGGCGACCCTGGAGTCGAGGCCCAACGGGTAGAAGAAAAACTGGGATTTAGAATGAAAAATCAATAACTTAACTGATTGGAGGTATAGAAATGGTCGATATGAGTGTAAACTTTGGCGGGTTGCGGCTCAAAAACCCCCTGATTGCAGCAGCAGGCCCGATAACAACCAATATGGATAATGTCAAACGGCTGGTTGACGCCGGGATTGGCGCTATTGTCACCAAAACGGGTTTTACGAAAAACGAATATGAGAGATGGGTCGGGCGAAAAAATATTTTCCCCTATAAGCCGGTTTTCAAGTACCAGAGCCTTCAGAATGGAAGACTCCTTTCCCTGCCGACACTTTCAGATATACCGGTCTCCGATATGGCAAAACGGCTGGAGGAAATCAAGAAACTGAATGTCCCCGTCATCGGCAGCATTATGGGCCTTTCTCCGAAAGGATATGCAGAGAGCGCAAAAATGCTTTGTGAAGCAGGAGCGGATGCCATCGAGATTGATCTGTGCTGCACTATACCTGAGTTTACGACGACATATAGATGGGCAGGACAGAACGTTAACTTCTATCCGAAGAAATATGCTCATCTTGTAGATGTTGTAAAAGATATCACCTCCATACCGGTGGGCGTTAAATCTACGGTTTCGCTCTACCTTTACGGTAAAATCATCGAAGCCTTGATCCGCTCGAAACTGAAAAACAGCCTTCCGGATTTTATCACCCTTGTGGGCCAACTCGATCAGAATCCCGGAGTCGATTTGAACACCCTGCAACCCATCATCCCTCACATCCCCACTTTTGGTTGGCAGGGAACACTTTCCGGGCTTACCTATTCGGCTTTGGCCACTTTTACCAGCACACTCGGCACGTCGCGCCCTTTTTTTTCAGCTTCGGGCGGCATCGACAACCACGAAGGAGTAATCAATGCCATGGCCCTGGGCGCCACCACAGTGCAGCTCATGACGGTTATTCTGAACAAGGGCCCCGAGATCATTACAAAGATCCTCGGCTCTCTGCATTATTATCTCGCATCAAAGAAAATAACCCATATCGAAACGCTTGTCGGTTGTGCCTGCCGGGATTACATTCCGTCCATGGCGCTTGGAAAATTTATGTTGGAGCGGGACACCCTGTACGGAAAAATGTTCGCCGAAGTCCTGAATGATAGCTGCATTGGATGCGGCATCTGTGAAAGTGTCTGTACCGAGGGGGCTGTCAAACTGGACAATGGGAAGGCGATGATCAATCAAAGCCTCTGCCGCGCATGTAATCTATGTGTCCTCAAATGCCCCGAAAAAGCGATTCGCCTTCTAAATATCGAGTTGCTGGATAAGCTCATTGATAAATACAAAGATGCCCCTGGAATCCGATCATTTAGAGAATTTTTTAGTAAGCAAAAGATCACCTGGCGAGATAAGTTGTTGCTGGCGCGAAACCTCAGGCAGTGGGGACTGACCTGAACTTATCGATGATTGCAGTGAGTCGAAACAAAAAAGTGTAGGAGTAAGTATGAGATACCATAATCATAACGACAGCATCGTTTCAAACAGCAAACGGCTTCACCTTGATGTCTACGAATCGGAGGGCACCAAAAAAGTGATCCTTTTCCTCACGGAAACGCCATAACTTGAAAGGAGAAGATATGCAACTCATTGATGTTCACATTCATTTATTCCCCGAAGATATTGTCGACGACTATATGACGGATTACAGTTCGCACAGCCATCTGGAAGCGGCTTGCCGCCCCACGATTGACTCCCTTTTCGCAGAATATCAGGGGATTGATGTCAAACGGTTCGTCATCCTCCAGGAATGGGAGAGTACGAAACAATATTCCTCGAAAAATCTAAAATTTGCTGCCGAGTCGGATCTGTTTTACGACCGGTGTTACTTTTATTATTTCAACAAGTGGCTTGGCCGTCTTCAGCAGCAGCATGCAGAGTTGATCTGTTTTGGCGGAGTTCACCCGGGTGATCCGGATCAGCGCGACGAATTCGATACCATGGTTAAAGAATATGGTCTTAAAGGCATGAAGCTCGTTCCTTGTATGCAACATTTCTTTCTCAACGATAAAAGGCTTTTCCCTGTGTATGAACGGGCTCAGGCGTGCAGATTGCCGATACTCGTCCATACCGGAGGTG
>PNOB01000329.1 GCA_013824585.1 Desulfobacterium sp.
CTATTTAAATAGCTTACTTACCTCTCTTGGTCCGGAAGATACGGATGAAAAAAGAAAAGAAATTGAAAATTTTTTCTGGCTGCTTCAGGAATACAAGGTTTCCGTTTTTGCTCAGGAGTTGAAAACCCCTTTTCCGGTTTCAGTTAAAAAATTGGATACAAAACGCAGCGAAATTGAAAAAATGCGGTGAGTCCGACCATCTTCAATGTTTGAATTGGTCTTGAGATAATCTGAAATCTTTTGCCAGGCTCTTTATATATGCGGCCTCTTCCAGATTACCTCTTTTTATACACCCGTTTGCATAAATATCAATTTTAGTATTCAACATCTCAACCGTTTTCTGAAACTGAATCGGTGAAAGATTTTCCGTTTCCAATATTTTAGATAAAGAACGAATCCTGTATCGATCCAGACCAGGTGTTCCTGAAAGCTGATCTTCATGTCCGCCGCGTTTGATGACTAATGGATGCGGAATAAGAGATACATGGTATTTACATCCAATTCTAAGCCAGAAATCGTAATCCTCACATGCAGGAAGAGTTTCGTCAAACCCTCCCATCAGAGTAAAAAAATCTTTCTCCATCATAACTGCAGAAGGGCTCACCAGACATAAAGCCAGAGAGGGCAGAAAAATTTCTCCGGATGGTTTTTTATGATACTTTTTCGGATTCATTCGACATCCATTGCGAATCCAGATCTCATCTGTCTGACAAATCCGGATGTCCGGATTGGATACGAAAAATTCCGTTTGGATAGCCAATTTCTCAGGCATCCACAAATCATCAGAGTCCAGAAATGCGATCAACTTCCCCTTTGCAGCAGCAACCCCATGATTTCGTGCAGCACTTACCCCGGAATTTTTCTGATGGATAACATCAATCCGGTCTTGAAATTCATCCAGTATGGTCTGGGTATGATCTGTAGAACCATCATCAACAACAATTAATTCATAATCCTGAAATGTCTGAGCAAGAACCGACAGAATTGATTCTTTTACAATCCATGCACGGTTATAGGTTGGAATGATAACGCTGACAATCGGAATTTTATTAAATTTTTTCATACTGATTTGAGTAATAATCGGGTCATATAAATCGCATGAAACACATCAGGAGGGGTTGGAATGGGAATTCAGATACGGGCGACTATGCAGTAGTGATTTTAACCTTCTGGATATGTCCATTTCCGACTTCCACACGATTCCGTCCATTTGTTTTTGCAAGATAAAGTGCTGAATCAGCGACATTCAGTGTTTCTTCAATTGTTGATCCATGGAGCGGGAACAAGGCTACACCCAATGAAACAGTTATTGTATGTATTTTTTTCAGATGATTGATGGTAAGTTTTTTCTCAATTTTTTCCCGAAGAGATTCAGCTCTCAGTCGCGAATTTTCCAGGGATGTACTTGGAAGAATAAGAATAAATTCTTCTCCACCATACCGGCAGGCAATATCCTCCTGACGAATATTATTTCGTAAAAAAGACCCCAATTCACGCAGAACAATATCACCGACCTCATGACCAAACGTATCATTGAAGGTCTTGAAATGATCTACATCCACCATGATAATTCCCAGAGTGGTGTTATGCCGACTGGCACGTCTGGCTTCAAATTCCAAAGTATCGATCATGTATCTTCTATTGTAAAGTCCGGTCAGATGATCGTGTATGGACTGCATTTTCAAGGTTTCCCGTAATCTCAGATTGGTAAGAGGAGGCGCATAGTGTTCCAGCAGGCTTGTAACCATTATCTGTTTCGAAAAGTATATTTTTTTAATTTCTTCGGCTCCCACCCCTTCATTCTCCGGATGAATTTGAAGGTGAAGCATTCCCAGTACCTCTCCTTGAGCAGTCATCGGAGCGCAAATATAAAGAGATTTCGAAGCCCCCTTAACATGAGGGCATATGGGGTCTATTTCCGGATTCTGAACAAAATGCAAATGCCCCCTTCTGATCGCCCAGCATGAATTGGGTTTGAAATCTTCCCCGATAATGCGTAAGCTCCCCCAGGAGGCCACGACCTTCATGGCCTTCCTTGTTTTTTCAAATATGCTTAAATATCCTGAATCATTTGGAAATAGCTTTTTACAAAATTTAATTACAAGCGTATATGTTTCGATTTCAGAATCACAAGCCTGAATCAGATCCCCAAACTGATTAAAGATCTGGGTTTGTTTTGTCCTTTCTTCGAGTTCATCGATTGTACAGATCAGCTTTAAATTCGAAGTTTTTAACTCAGCGGTTCTTTGTTCTACCTGTGTCTCAAGCTCTGCTTTGTGCTTTTTTAGCGCTTCCTCAGCATCTCGACGCTCCGATATATGATTGGTCACAGTTTCAACCATCTTGTCAAAACAATGGATCAAACTCAGTATCTCGTTCCCCTTTCCTTCCTTTACATCCTCACCAGATATATCCAGTACCGTCTGCTTGGCTTTTTCCTTCAGATTTTTCAGAGGCTTCAGGGTATACAATGCAATCCCTACCCATAAAGAGATCGCAATCAAAAGAATAAAGAAAGAAATCTTTAAAATATGATTTTTATTTTTTTGAAGTAATTCGTAGGTAGGTTTGGTATTAATCTCCACGATCACGCTGAAAATCTTATCTGCCAGTTCCATGGGTGAATAGTGATTCACCTTGAAACTATCCACATCTTCAATCCTTATGGATCTTATATCATTAATACTTTCCTGCAATGCTTTACGACTGATATTGCCTCGATTACCGACGGGAAGGGAACTGGCAATCACACCATCTTTGGATCCAAAAGAAACATGAACCTCTGTTTCATAGGCAATTTTATTGGCATAATCGTCATCAATCCATTTCCCGATTGCTAGTTTTCCGGTTTGGATATCCTGATTCATAATCGGGACAAGAGCGAGAAGCGCCCATTTATTTCCTGATTTCGCTGCAATGAGATTGTGATTCTTATCCAGGGCTTTGTTTAAATCAGAAACCGAAAAATCGATTTTCACGTTACCCGCTTTGGTGACACTGTAAATGATTTTATAATCCTGATCAAAGACCTGACATATATCAACGTCCAACTTTGGAAAAAGAGTGTCCATTGTCTCTTTCAAAGGCCCTTTGGATCCTCCTGAAGAAGAATAATAAATTAATCCTTCATTCAACCCATTATGCTCAATCAATGCTTTAGATAATGCGGTCAGATTACTGCTATCTCTTTTAATTAAACTTTCAACAACATAATATATATCTTCCGCCTTTGTAATTTCCTTTCCCCAGAATATATCCTGAAGAGTCTTACCTTGAATGTAGTAAAATAAAAAGGTTATACTTAAAATGAGTAGAACGGTAATTCCGGTAATTGGAAATGCGATACTCATTCTTCGAATCATAGTCGAGCCCCTGTATCCATAGTTGTCGATTTTATTTTCAAATCAGGCAGAGTATGCAATAAAGAAAAATATGTGTCAAGCGAATTATACACGACTAACTAAATGAATTAACAATATTTTTAAACATTTTTCACCATGTGTTTTCAGAAAAAAAAGGGCTGTCTTTTCAGACAGCCCTTTTAAGGGGGTCAAACGTAATGACGTTATAAATATATTATTCGCAGAGTTCGATCAGTGCTGCCGCACCCATACCACCACCGATACACATGGACTCAACACCATATCTTACACCGAGCCTCTGCATATTGGCTACCAAAGTTGCCAGAAGTTTTGATCCGGTGCAACCCAGTGGATGGCCAAGAGCAATCGCACCACCATTGATGTTGATAATTTTATCCGGGCTGTCAGATGCCCAGTATTTTTTATCTCCGATACCGATTTGCTGCGCTGAGTAAATGGCCTGGGAAGCAAAGGCTTCATTCAGCTCCCAGAGTCCTATATCTTCTACTTTTACTCCGGCAAGCTTTAAAAGCTTTGGAATAGCGTATGCCGGTCCAACACCCATTTCATCTGATTTACATCCTGCTGTTGTATAGCAAACCAATTTTGCCAGAGGTTTCACTCCCAACCTTTTCACTGCATCCCCGCTCATGATAACTGATGCAGCAGCGCCATCGGTTGTCTGAGAAGAGTTACCGGCTGTTACAGAACCCAATGCAGCAAAAACCGTTTTCAATTTTTTAAGGCCTTCAATCGTTGTATCCGCTCTTACACCATCATCAAAACTCTGTACAAAGGTTTCACAGACAATGGTTCCATCGCTTTTTTCAACAAATTTGTCAGCTACTGTAGGAATAATCTCAGTGAAATATCCTTTTTTCTGTGCCTCAGCAGCCTTCAAATTAGAGTGATAAGCAAATTCATCCTGCAATTCACGAGAGATTTTATAACGATTGGCTACATTTTCCGCCGTAACTCCCATGGAGATATAAACATCAGGACTTTCTTTTGCCCATGAAGCCAATGGTCTCGGCATATTCCCACCCATTGGAACAATGGACATGGACTCAACACCACCTGCCATACATACTTCAGACCATCCAGCCATTACTCTGGTTGCCGACTGGGCAACAGCCTCAAG
>PNOB01000330.1 GCA_013824585.1 Desulfobacterium sp.
GGCCGGACTCAAGGTACTTGTTGTAATCAATAAAATTGACCGGAAGGATGCAAGAGCCGCAGAGGTTCTGGACGAAATCTATGACCTGTTCATCGACCTGGAAGCAACAGACCAGCAACTTGATTTCACTTACCTGTATGCAGTCGGCCGTGAAGGGATTGTAAAAAAACAACTGACCGATACGACAGACAATCTCCACCTTCTCTTTGATACCATCCTGGATGAAATTCCATCGCCATCCCATGACCTTGAAGAACCATTTCAGATGCTTGTTTCAGACCTTGGATATTCTGATTATCTTGGAAGACTGGCGATCGGAAAAATTATCAACGGTTCTGTGAAATCAAAAGAAAATCTGATCTGCATCAATGCTAAAAAACAGCATATCCCCTTGCGGGTTACAAAAATTCAGACATATCAGGGATTGATCTTTCAACCGGTTGAATCCGCAGACCCGGGCGATATTATTGTTCTTTCAGGGATTGAAGATGTGAAAATCGGGGATACCATATGCACCAGCAGCCACCCCAAAGCCCTGAAACGGATCAATGTGGACGAACCCACCATTTCCATGAAGTTTACCATCAACGACGGTCCGTTTAGCGGAATGGAGGGCAAATATGTTCAATCCGCCAAAATCCGGGAGCGGCTTCATAAAGAAACCCTGATGAATGTAGCCATCCAGGTTGAAGACCTGGAACAAAGGGACAGCTTTATTGTCAAAGGAAGGGGTGAATTTCAGCTTGCCATCCTCATCGAAACCATGAGACGGGAAGGGTTTGAATTCTGTGTTGGACGGCCGGAAGTGATCTATAAATATGATAATGGACAGAAGCTGGAGCCTATCGAACAGTTTTTCGTGGATTGTGAAGAAAGCTACCTGGGGATTGTTACGGAAAAACTGTCCATTCGAAAAGGAAAGATGACCAACCTGGTGAACAACGGAACCGGAAGGGTCAGAATGGAATTTTCCGTTCCATCCCGGTCTTTAATCGGATACCGGGATGAGTTCCTCACCGATACCAAGGGAACCGGAATCATGAATTCCAGTTTTTCAGGATATGAGGCCTACCGGGGAGATTTCCCCACAAGATACACCGGTTCCATTGTTGCAGACCGAAAAGGGGATGCGATCCCTTATGCCCTGTTCAACCTTGAACCACGGGGAAACCTGTTTGTCCTGGCGGGAACAGCATGTTATGAGGGAATGATTATCGGAGAACACAACCGGGAAACCGATATCAATGTGAATCAGGCCAAAACAAAAAAATTGACCAACATGCGCGCATCAGGAAAAGACGATGCGGTTGTATTGTCTCCGATCAAACCCATGACCATTGAAAGCGCCCTGAATTTTATCCGGAATGATGAGGTGGTTGAAATCACACCCAAATCCATTCGACTCCGGAAAATTATTCTTTCCGCGCAAAAAAGGAAATCTTCCCACTGGGATTGATCACCATCAATAATTCCCCCTCGAGGGGGGCGCAGGGGGGTGTTAATCCGTTTTTAAATGGAAATATTTGAATTATCAGGCTGTTGTTACACCCCCCTTAAATCCCCCCTCAAGTGGGGAATAAAAAGAAGAATCCTTACCAAATGCGGTTTCCTATACCCAGCATCCCGAATCCTGATCGATTAAAAAACAGCAGTTCTGGCCATCCACTCAACAATCTCTCCGGCAAATTCTTCCCCGCAGTCTTCCTGAAGAAAATGGCCGCCGCCTTTGATGGTGGTATGGGGCTGACCTTTTGCGCCTGCCACCTTTTTCTGAAATACCTGATCTCCTCCTCGGGTGATCGGATCCCCGTCGCTGAACATGGTGATAAACGGTTTGTCAAATCTGCTCAACACCTTCCATGCCTCCTGATTTGCCGATGCAGACGGATCATCCGGGGCAATGGTGACAAGGGATGGAAGGATTCGTGCGCCCTCTTTATAGGCGTCTTCGGGAAAGGGGGCGTTATAGGCAGCGATCACTTCACTGGTCAAAGGTTTCTGGCATCCCATGGCGACAATGAACCCGGCATCGAAATCCGGCACCTCCATTGAGAATTTCCGCCATTTCAGAAATGCGTCGGTTATCCGGGTTTCGCCGGTCGGCAAACCTGTATTGGCTGCCACGATTCTTGAAAACCGATCCGGATGGTTTGCGACCAGCCTCAAGCCGATCAACCCGCCCCAGTCCTGACAGACCAGCGTGATCTTCTCCAATCCCATCCGGTCCAGCCAGGCCTGCATCCAGTCAACGTTTCTCTGATAAGTATACTCTTTTCGATCCGATAGTTTGTCCGAGCGGCCGAATCCCACCAGGTCCGGCGCAACGGCCCGATACCCGGCATCGAGAAAGACCGGAATCATCTTCCGGTACAGATAAGACCAGCTTGGCTCTCCATGCATCAGCAATACCGGTTCACCATCCTTCGGACCTTCATCTACATAATGAATACGCAGTTCTCCGCCCTCTCCATCCGGTATGTTCAAGTAATTCGGATGATAAGGAAAATCCGGAAGATTCAAAAAGCGGTCATCGGGTGTTCTTAGACTTTTCATATCGCCCCCTGTCCGTTTATGATTAGAGTTTCATTTTACGTTGTCGAAATAGTAAACAAAACCATAAATTACAAGGTGAGACTCTGTCAAGGATTGTTCACGATATGATGATCCAATCAGAACAATAAAGGTGAATAATGACATCAATCCACTTCTGTTTTGAATACTATTTGAACTTCTGTACCCTGTGGTTTCCGGTATCCAGAATGAATACTCCCTTTGAGGTTACCGATATCCTTGATGGCTCCATGAATTCTCCGTTTCCGGAACCGGTTGTACCCCACTCGTATTGATATTCACCATTCAAGTTAAAAACCTGAATTCGATTATTCTCATTACCATCTGTTGCATACAAAAGGCCGCTGTCACTGATATAAACATCATGACTACCCCTGGAAAATTCTCCTATACCATTTCCGCCGGAAACCGTTCCGATATTCATCAGAAAATTCCCATTTGAATCATATTTACGGATGCCGTCAGTAGTGGTCAGATAGATGTTGCCTTGGCTGTCAATATCCAGGCCGGTAATAATGGAATTAATCCCCGGTATGACTTCGCCGATAAAAACCCAGTCCGGCCTGAATTTGAATATTTTCGAACCAAACACAATTCCTCCATTAAACCAGATGTTGAAACTGGACACATACACAATACCCTGCTCATCCACTGCAACATCCTGTACTGAACTGAGCGATTCATAGCCTACGCCATAACGCGGCAACTCCGATATCAAGACACCGTTGGTATCATATTTTTTAACACTGCTTGAGCCGGAATCCACTATATAGACATAGTTGTCCGGGCTGATTGAAATCCCCTGAGGATCTATGAAATCAAACCATTCTGCCAGAAGATTTCCATTTTCATCATATTTTTTAACGCTGTTATCAGAAGGAGACGAAACATAGACATTGTTGCTGCTGTCAACGGCAAGGCCTCTTGCACCAACGCCAACACCACTCCATTCCAATTGATAGACTGGAATACCGGATGGATCTTCTGTTTCCTGTTCCCTGTCAGCATAAAGCTCAAACAGATCCCATTTCTGGTTGGAGCCGGTTACATGACTGAATTGCAGACCTGGTTTCCACGCAAGAACATGATCAAAATCGCAATCATTATCCGTGTCCAGTGAAACAACTCCTGTGGTGCTGTTGTAATCTACGAGAAGAGTATTCCATCTTCCGGAGAAACGCAGAGGGATGGCTTTGTCGGCGATTTCCGGCCAGGCTGTTATGGAAAACTGTTTTTTTGTGATCTGTCTTTTCCGCTGTTGAATGGTGATCTTCTGGTAGGAGAATTCCAGTTCTTCACCATCGGTAAAGTGAATAGTAAATACAGGAGACTGCTTCTGCCATTCATGAAAACGAAGGATGATCCGAAAATCCGTCAGGTTCTGATCGATATAATCCATGGAGGTAATGGTATCGTATTTCACGTGAACCCATCCTTTTCCTTTCATCATCCGAACCCTTCCGTTTTCTGTGGACCAGTATTCTTTATTGAAAGTGTCAAAATTATCACTGTATACAAGCGGTAATTCAGTACTGCAACTGACAGGAGAGATAGTATCTTTTTTCTGACAGAATCCAGAATGATTCGCATACACGGATTGGGTGGACACAAAAACCAGGATTGTCACCAACATAATCTTGTAATTACTTTTCATAAAGCCATCCTCCTTCTTTGGTTAAAGCTTTTTGCCGTCCAACGTCCAATAGCAGCAATTGATCGTGAGCAAAAAACGAGCAAAAAGCATTCCAAGGCAATTATATCAACATTGTTTTCTTTTTATTACGATCTGTTATCTGTTAAAGAGGCTGGCAATGGAAACGACGGGAGTAATCTTTTTGTATAAGCAGGTGTGTCCTTTTCTATTCACAT
>PNOB01000331.1 GCA_013824585.1 Desulfobacterium sp.
CATCGCCAACAACTATAACGCCTATGTCAGCACCGGTACCCTTACCGGAACCCAGGCAACTTCCTATCTTGCCTTGGTCCCGTTTGAAAGAGGCACCAACAATCCGACCACGCTTTCAACCACAACGACAGCCGGGCCGAGCGGCACATCCAATGTTATGTGTCTGACCTGCCATCGGGCGCACGCTTCTGCATTCCCGAATGCCGGCAGATGGGATTTCACCGCTACGTTCCTCGCAAGCTCGCATCCGTTAGCGACTGATGGAGGCGTGACCGGTAACGATGTGCTGAACAGCTACTATGGCCGGAATATAACAACGGATTTCGGCGCTTACCAGAGAAGTCTTTGCAACAAATGTCATTTGCAGGACTAATACTGATCGTTTAGGTTTAAGGATAGTAAGGCTGACGGTTTTCCGTCAGCCTTTTTTATTAAAAGACTTCTCTTCAAAAATTATATATGCTGACAATGAGGGGCAGCACAGACATGTTGGGGCAGCGCAGACATTGCCAATTGCCGGAACATGTGTTATCTGATTCATAATTTATAATATTCCGATTTTGAGGTTTTCCCAATCACACGGGTTACGCTGAGATACGTAAAGGTTAAACCAAAAATGAAGCCAATGAAAAGAGTTTTTGTCTTTCTGGGATTCTTTTTTTTAAGCGCCTGTTTCCCGCAAGCAACCATACATACTGTTCAGACGGAGGAAGAGAGCAAGGTTATTCTATATTTGCAGCCCATGATGCCGGGTGGAAGTAAAATTCGATGTATAATTGATGCAATCCATATGAAAAGAGATAATGGGGATAAGATTCCCCTTACACTGTTTTTCAATGAACTGAAGGGCGATGTCCCCGGCAGACAGAAACGCTTGGCATCCGGGGGTGTTCTACAAGGAGCGTATACCGGTCTTGTCATACGTATTAAAAGCGCTTTTTTGGAAGGAGAGGAGGGTGAGGCTGCCCTTCTCACGCCTGATGAACCGGTTGATATCAATCTATCTTTTAATGTGGCGGATAGGGAGGTCGTGACGTTGTTTCTTTCCTTTGAGACTTCCGGTGCTATTTTAAATGGTGTAAAATTCACACCGATTTTTTCATTGGAGCCTTCCAAAAGAATCCTCACGAGTTTTATTGGATATGTGAGCAATACCGATGAAAATTGGATATCTGTATTCAATAAAAAAACAATGCAGGTTGTCGGCGGGATATCCACCGGGAGGGGACCCATGGGAATGGCCCTTGATCCGAAAAGAGGAAGACTCTATATCGCAACTTCCGGGGATAATGCCATTGACATCATCGATGTATTTGAGTGGAAGGTAATAGACAGAATTACACTCCATTTCGGAGACACTCCCATTGATCTTGCCCTTTCGTCTGATGGAAGGACGCTTATGTCGGTTAACAATGCCTCGAACACTGTAAGCATTATTGACACCCAGTCTATGTTCGAGATCGAGAGAATTCAGGTGGGCGAAAGTCCGGCCTCGGCCGTGATTCATCCCTCAGGGTTAAAAGCCTATGTTATGAATTCGTTATCAAACTCCATTTCCGTAGTTGATCTGGCTCGCAATGAAATGGTTGCATCCATGCCGTTTGATGGAAGACCAGAACAAGGGGCGTTTAATCAGAGAGGCGACGAGCTTTATATTGTTGGTCGGAATTCACCCCATCTTTTGGTCATAGATCCATCACGGTTACGGGTTATCAAGACGATTTTTGTGGGGATGGAAAATTTTTCGATCCTTGTGAACAAACAGACGGATCTTGTATTTGTCGGCAATAAAGGCACCCGGGAGATAGCCATTATTTCGTCCGTTGCATCCATGTATATCGATAGGATCGGTATTGAAGGAATGCCAGCATACATGAGTGTCGACAATGAAGAAAATACGCTTTTTGTCGTGCTTCCCACTATGAAAACACTTCAAAAACTGAATCTGACCAGTAAAAAAAGTATTGCTGAAATCGATGTGGGCGAAGGAGCATATGCCGTTGTTGTCATGGGTGATAGATAAAATCCCGCGCAGGTTTTTGTTTTTTGTCAGGTTATTGGCGGGCAGCCTCCTTTGTATTGTATTTATTCAGCCCAGCGCAACAAGGGCTGAAGGGATAAAGTTGAGCAATGAATTAAATTATTCGAATTCCGATAGCAAAATCACTGAAAAAAATACAAACGAAACCGTCACGAGTGGTCTTGAATCGGTTAAACAGCGATATAGCCTTGATATGTCAAGATCACTCTATCCTTATCTAACCTTTAATGGGGGAGCCTTTTACCAAGGGATCGATACAGCATCCACTTTTTCGGAAACGGAATCCGAGAGAAAGGAAAAGATGATTCGTCCATTTGCAGATCTTAATCTGGAAAGCCCTGTGTTCAAAGCAGGAATTGGTGTTCGCAAGACGCAAATGGAAGAAAATGAGATTGGAAGTCCGGATTCAATGAATGAAAGAGATGAAGTTAATGCGCTCTTGGGATGGAAGCCAACAGATTTACCGGAGATGAATGTGCGTTTTGGAAATATCCAAACGTACAATAATCTTGATACACTGGATTCGGGATACAAGCAGGTTAATTTCGACACAAAATATAACGCATGGAAGGATCTTCGCTTAAACTATTTTTTTAATCGCGCCGAAACAATAGACGATGTTGGAAATTTTAACATCGAGGAACAGGCGCACAATGCCATGGCTGATTATTCGCATTCCTTTTTCAATAATCGCCTGTCCTTGAATACCGGCTACAGAACAAGGCAGACCAGTATCGCTTTTCCGGGAACGGAAAGTGTTGAATCTCCCGTATCACGTTCCGGCGGTTTTTCAGCGCTGGATGATACGCCGCAACAGGGCGAATTTGCTGTTAACAATGCCCTTATAGACGGTGAAAAAGCACTTTCAACCGGGTTGGATATCGGATTGGCCGGAGATGAAACAAAACTAACCCAGATGATGATTGATTTCGGCTTTCCTGTTTCAGTTGATAAAATTCACCTGTGGGTCGATCGACGCCTTACCTCGATAATCGCCAATTCCTTTTCCTGGTCGGTCTATACAAGCCCTGGAACAATATCCCCCACTGAGTGGACGCTTTTGACCGTTATATCGCCAGCCTCTTTTGCCAGTATTGATAATCGGTTTGAAATTGCATTTCCCGCAGTAAAAACCCGTTTCATTAAGATTGTCACAAGGCCGATTTCCATATCCGTGCCGAATGCCAATGAGTTCCAAAATATTTTTGTTACTGAAATGGAGGTATTTACAGCGCTGACAGGCGAAGATGCTCTAAATAAAAATACAACCCTTGACCAGAATTACAATCTCAACCTTAACGGCAAATTGACAGACAGGACCCTGCTTGGTTATAATTTTTTTTATAGAGCACGCAAGGAAGACCTGTTCCTTCAAGAGCGCACCGAATACTCTAGTGGCGTTTACTTGAATCATGTTTTCAATGACATGTTTGCTGCGAATACCAATATATTACGAACGGATAATCAAAATGCCGGTAATGACAGCGTGAACTATACCTTTGCCACTTCCTTGCGGGCTAACTATTTGGAGACACTTGATCAGACATTAACTTACAGCGGCCTTCGAGAAACCAATGAAGAATGGGATATTGAAAGACATTCGTTGATACTGAGAACAAATACAAAACTCTACAGGGGAGTGAATGCATTTTTAGATAATGGATACGGCATCGAAAAGACCGTTGACGATAACAGCGAGGAAAGTGCGCTTGTCCTCGTTGGAACCAATATTGTGCCCAATGAAAAGATTGGGTTGAATACCAACTATGCCTTGACAAAGATATTAAAGACAGAAAATGAAGATCGAAAATTATCGGATTCTCAATTGGATTTCCAGGTTTATTTTACCCCCCTGAGCGCTCTATCCTTTAATGCAAGGGTAAGCCTTGTTGATCGTGATAATACGGCAACCACCTACCAGAATTTTTCAGTGAGTTGGCTGCCTTTTCCGGAAGGAGCATTACAACTTTTTTTTATTTACTTCGAAGCGCTGACACCGGAAGACAATAAAAAAGACAGAACCCTTAATCCCAGTCTGCAGTGGAAAGTGAGTCAATATGTGAATGTCAATGCTTCGTATTCTTATACCCAGAGTGAGACAGATACATTCACAACAGATACGAACAGTTTTAATACGATTCTGCGGCTGGTGTTTTAAATCCATGGGTGTCCGTATCCATTGAAATCAACTTCCTTTGGCTAAGTTGACTCGTATAGCAAAATGAAATATGAAGAAAATTGAATAATTTATAACTCGATCATCAAGTTTTTAAATTCAGTTTTGAAGGTGGTAGCTGAGTCACACAATACGCTCAAGATTCATCTCAGACAAACCCTTCATCG
>PNOB01000332.1 GCA_013824585.1 Desulfobacterium sp.
ATCTCCACACGTAGTATGATAAAAATATTTTTTCGCGTAGAGAAAAAAATAATCTCTTGATAGCATGGGGCTGAAAAATTTTTAATGTTTTATAATTACCATCCTAAAAGGAGGTTATAATGAACATTGAGGAAACTATCAGGCTGGAGCGATTCATTCAATTAAAACGTGAGATTCGTGGTTCAAATAAACACTTGATTGTAGGTATTGACATTGCGAAAGACAAGCATCACGCTTTCATGGGTACAGCTACCGGAATATCGTTAGTAAGTAAACTGATCTTTGACAACACAATAAGCGGATTTGAGAAACTACTCACCAAAACAAAAACAATAAGTGAAAAACACAACCTGACGAAAATAGTTTTTGGTGTTGAACCGACCGGCAATTACCACAAACCTTTGGGTTTTCATCTAATCAGATGCAATTACGATGTTGTCCTGGTATCCGGTGTGGCCGTTAAAAGGAACAGGGAACTCCTTAACGGACGATGGGACAAAAATGACACTAAATGTGCCGCCAATGTAGCTGACCTCATATCTCAGGGCAAGTGCCTTTATTATGAGTCTCCATCTACGGGTATCATGGAATTAAGAGAATTATTATCTTTAAGGAAGCGATTAAAGAAGGATGAGCACAGCTTGAAAATGCGTGTTCGCAATGGACTGATAACCAAATACTTTCCTGAACTGGATCCATTTTTTAAGAATACTGAAAAAGCTGTGCTTGCAATTGTCAACTGTTGTTTAGATACCAATCAAATAATAAGCATGGAGCTTCATGATTTTATAAGATTGGTGACCTCCACAAGACCGAGTTTATCTCAAAGAAAAAAACTTGAAACAATTTATGATCTGGCTATTTACTCTATCGGTTGTCCTATGGGGGAATCTGCGAAATATGAGGCTCAGCTACTTATTAGCAAGCTAAGAAAAGTTAGAGAAGAAATCAATGAATTAGAAGGTGTAGTGGAATCTCTGTGTAAAAACTTTCCACAGTATGACTCTTTGCTGAGTATTCCTGGATTTGGACCATTGTTGATTGTTAAAATCAATAGACGTCTATTTTCTGATTATTTTGATCAAGTGGAGAGATTTTCAGATTGGTTTAACCGGGACTATGTATTGGCGTCATAATCCCGTTTAAAGGTTTAAAATTCCGTATCATCTTCGAAAGATTTCGAGGGTGGCTGTACAGAGGGTTGGTTTCGTTCTTTGAGTTTTCCCACGACGGCGATAAACACGTCAAGGACAAGCTCTTCCAGTTGATAGGATAATCGGTCGAGTTTTTCTTCATATGCCCATTCTTCTTCAGGACTCATCGTTTGCCTCCTAATGGTTTAAAAGGATTTTCGGTCTATTGGATTGGGTTTTTTAAGGCATGGGAGGAATCGGGTTCATAAACGGGAACTGGGCGGGAGGCCCGTAAGGACCTCCCGGACGTTATGAACCGTCATCCCCATCCGGCTATCCCTTATCGGGTTCCCCCCCGGGATTGCCCGACTCCGTTTCACCGGACACTGTAAATTCAAAAGATTTCTGTTGCCGCAAGGCGGATATGTTCAGCAGAAACGATTTTTGATTGTTCTGCGGCTGCTGCGATAAGTCCTCCCCGGGCCAAGTGGTTCGACTTTCTGAACAGACCTCCTGAACCCTGATGGATGGCGATAACAGATGACGGATCAAAAAGATTTCTTTCAACACCGGCAATGGCAAGATGATGGCGCAGATAGGTCTCCATACCGGCAAGATCAACGCCTTCCAGATGACATTTGGCGATGATTCTGGAAGCAAGGGGTTGTGAGGAGCGGAAGGTCAGTTTGTCAACCAGGCTGGTTTGACCCACCAGAATCATGGGCAGCCAGGGTTTGGCGTCTTGCTCGAACTGACAGAGGGTGTGAAGTTCGGTAAAGACTTCCAGGCGCATCAAGGAGGCTTCATCGACGATCAGAACTACTTTCTGTTTTTTCTCCAGCACCAGATTGACAATCTCTTTTTTAATGGTTTTAACCATAACGGTTTTGGAGTTGCTTGATAGATAAATATTCAAAGCATCCCGCAACTGCCGGTAAAACTCCATCATGGAACCCGAGGAGGCGGTAATATACAAAGCCCGGTATTCCGAGGGGTGCAGAGTATCCATTGCATACCTTACTGCTGTGGATTTGCCGCTGCCCACTTCCCCGGTGACAATCCCGATGGCCCCTAATCGCGTGACATAATCAAAGCGAACTTTCACATCCAACAGTTCCGGTGTTTTTAAAATGTCCGCACAGGTGATATCGGTTGTAAACGGTTCTTTGGCCAGCCCGAAAAAGGCGCGGTAATGATCATTCATGTTTTCCTCCCCAGAGCTTGCCGCCCTGATAACTCGTGTTTTGAAGGTTTGCGTCCATTTGCGGATTGTTGTTCTTATCCCGTTTCACCCGGCAGTTGACATGTTGATCCACCTGCCGGATCATGCCGAAGGACTTGTTCTGGCACCGGACCTCCACCTGTTCGGGACTGCTTTGATGATACAAAAGCTCTACGCGTTTTCCGATGAGGGCAACCGGACCTTCAAACAACCTGCCGTCCAGGGTGATGGTTCGATCCTTTGCCACGGTTCTTCTGGCCATCTTCCGGAAATAGTCTTTTAAATTAGCCGGTGCGGTTCGGAGGCAATGCATTTTGGAGGTAAACCTGTCAAAAGGGGTTTGTCCTGTTGCCTTGTGAACTTTTTGCTGATAATCCTCAGTCAACCATGAATCAAAGGCTGTATTGAGTCCGGCAAGGGTTGAGGCTTCGGCATGGGGAAGGAAGCGGCTTCTGACGGTTTTAAACCATCGCTCTATTTTACCTTTTCCTTGGGGCTGATAGGGTTTTGCATGAATCAGAGCGATAGAAAGGGAGGCGCAAGCATACTCCAAATGGTGGCTGCGGAACGCTGATCCGTTATCCACATAAAGCTTTCTGGGCATTCCCCGCCGGGCAAGACCGTTTTCCAGGGCATCCAGATAGGATAAAAGACCTTCCGATAAATAAAAACGGGCATAAACAATCAACCGGCTGTGATCGTCTATGATGGCGATCAGATACGCTTTTTGTTGTTTACCGTTAACCGCTACCCAAGGCCCGTGCATGACATCGCTTTGCCACAAATCATTGGGCAGTTCGGCTTCAAATTTACGGCGATCCGCCGGGTTTTTCTCCCCGGGATGCATCATGTTCTGCTGGTGCAAAAACCGATAAACCGTGGAGTTGTTCAGCTTAACTTCCGGATAAGACCGCTTCATCTGCTCAATCAAATGGGGCACTGTGGCAGACGGCAGCTTCATCCTGGATTCGATCAGCAAAAGCCGGGTCTCATCGTCCATGGCCCGGCATCCGCCATGGTCCGTCCGGTCACGGGGGTAAAGCGATTTTAAATCCCCATGGCTTTGTTTATACAACCGTATCCATCGTCTAAGCGTGCCCCTGCTGATCCGGGTTTTTTCTGAAAATGGAATCTGCCATTTACGGGAACACTTCTCCCTCAAAAGCCTGCTTTTTTCCCGCCGACTCATGGATGGTGCATGAATAAAATCGCTGATCACCGAAAAGCGGAACACCGCCACCTGTATTTTTTCATCCTCGGTCATAAAATACCTCCTTTTTTAGGGTTTGGGCGGTCTTACCCCAAAAAGAAGGTATGAAAAATGACACCCTTCGGTAGGGTGCAATAAAAATACAGAATCTGCCAAATTAAATGGATCGGGCAACCGGAACCAGGCCTCTTTTAACCAGCTCATCAAAAGCCGCCAAAACCCCTTGATTCCAGGTGTCTGTCAGATAGGCTTTGGTGTTCCGAATAAGCGCCGCAAACCAGTGCCCTTGCCGGGTTCTGCCGATCCCGGCTTTCCACTCGCCGGTTTGCACCTTGGATGCGATGCTCGAATGGATGGTCGCTATCTTTGCCTGGAACCGCATAAAATATCCCTCGGGCCTGAAACGAAAAACACACCTGCAGTCAGGGCACCGACAGCGCTTTATCTCGAGCGCATGACTAAATCCATCAAAACAAACCAAAACAAAACCATGCCCCCATAACCGGCAGCCCTTACAACGCATGCACTGCTTTGGCTTTGGCCATGGATATTTTCGACCCAGTTCAATAAGTTTCTTGAAATCTACACAAAACCAGATTATCATCTCATCACCTTTTGTACCGGCTTGACCGGTTTGTTTTTAAGGGCGGCTGCTCTCTATAAGCGCCGCCCTTTTCTAATAAAAAAGCCTCTGAATCAGAGGCTCATTTATTCTGATAATCTTTTGCTCCTGTCAATAAATTCTAAAAATACTTGCGCCTAATGAGAGATATATTCTGGAAATCTACA
>PNOB01000333.1 GCA_013824585.1 Desulfobacterium sp.
ATGCTCCCTCCTCTTTTGTCAGAAGAGATTTGCAGTTTGAAAGCCGGAAACAACCGGCCGGCTATCTCCATATTGGTACAGATGACAAGATTCGCCGAGGTTCTTGATTATCAGATTTTTCCAAGCATCATCAATGTAAACAGACAGCTTTCGTACTCAGAGGCAAACCGGATTGCTGAAACCGATGAAGGAATCAAAATCCTGTATCAGCTTGCCGGATATTTCCGGGAAAAACGGTTAAAAGCCGGCGCCATTCAGATCAGCCTTCCTGAAATCACTCTTTTTCTGAATGATAACCATGAAATCGATCTCATCCGGACCGATCGGGAAACACCCAGCAGAATGCTTGTCGCTGAAATGATGATTCTTGCAAACCATCTTATGGCTCAATATCTGGCAGATCATCATCTTCCAGCTATTTTCCGATCCCAGCCGCCACCCAAAAACCGATTTCTGAAAAATAATGAAGAGGCTACGCTTTTTGATAACTGCCTTCAGCGAAAATTTTTGAGCCGTCTGGTGATCAACACGGTTCCGGAACACCATTCCGGTCTTGGTCTTTCCGCATATGTTACAGCCACTTCTCCGATCCGCAAGTATTTTGATCTGGTCACGCAACGCCAGATTCGTGCTGCGCTTGGCCTGGAAGACCCATATTCAGATAGAGAGATACAACAAATTATTCAAGAAGTTGAGACCCCCATGCGCAATGCCGGACATGTTCAGTTCATGCGGCACCGATTCTGGCTGCTTAAAATTCTGGAGAAAAAAATCGGAGAAAGAGAGGAGGCCCTTGTTCTGGATAAACGCAGGAATGAGTATATCATCATTTTGACTGAATATATGCTGGAATGCAAACTTGCCCAATCCAGCGGGCTGGCATTGAAACCCGGAGACCTGATTCAGGTTGTCATCCAGCACGCGGATGCACACAATGACAATCTTGCCATCTTTATGGGATGATGGTTTCTTCTTGATAAAATGACCATTTTTTTCTAAATGAACAGATATGGGATATATATTTAATTTTCATGATGCAGCCTCATATGATCATTGGTTTAATAACCGGAAAAATAAGCTGACCTCAAGCATTGAGATCCAGTTAATGATCGATATGTTGCGGCCATTGAAAAGGGAAAGTGTCCTTGACATCGGTTGCGGAACCGGTGCGAGCCTTCTCCCCCTGATTGAGATGGATCTGGACACTACCGGTATCGACCCATCCCCTTACATGCTTGATATTGCGTATAAAAAAGTAAAAAATCGTGCAAACCTGTATCGGGGGGTTGCAGAAGACCTTCCTTTTGAAGACAATTCCTTCAATTATGCCTGCCTTTTCACAAGCCTGGAGTTTGTCGATGATCCGAGAAAAGCACTTGAAGAAGCCTGCCGTGTTGCAAAGGATCGCATTTTTATCGGGGTTTTGAATCGATATGCCATTAAAGGAATTAAAAGACGTCTCAAGGGTATATTTACAGAAACCATTTATAACAAAGCCAGATTTTTCAGTATCTGGGAGATCAAACAACTGGTGCGATCCACCCTCGGAGATGTTCCGGTTTCATGGAGGACTGTCTGTCAGCTTCCTTCCGGAAACGGGAAGTTTGCAGGCAGACTGGAAAAGTCAAAACTGATCCAACGCTTTCCGTTTGGTGCCTTTGTCGGTATTGTTATAGCACTCGTACCCAGATTCCGGACACGCCCCTTGACCCTGAAATACCGATCACAATCCGCCCTGAATCCATTAACCGAATATGTGGGCAGCATGCGGTTCGGGGACTCTCTTCCCGATAACCTGCCGGGATTGTTCTATCAGAATTTTCAACAAGCAGCAGATCTGGACTTCATGAGCATGATCCATCTTCTTTCCGGAAACAGACCACTATCGGAAATCCTGCATATCCATGAAACAAAAGATGACAAACCGCCTGCCTGACCGGAAATGAGGTCTTGTTATGGAAGCATTTCTTTATGAGAAACTGGAAGATCAAAAAGTGCGATGCAATCTATGCTGCCACAGATGTATGATCCAGGATGGGAAAAGGGGTATCTGCCAAGTCCGGGAAAATCGATCCGGCAGGCTGGATACCCTTGTGTTTGGGAAAATAGTCGCACGGAATATTGACCCCATTGAAAAAAAACCGATCTTTCATCTTGCACCCGGCTCCCTGTCCTATTCTATTGCAGCTTGCGGGTGTAATTTTAAATGCCAGTTCTGTCAAAATGCGGATATTGCTCAGATGCCCTCGGATCAAAGGGGAATGATTGTCGGTCATGACTGTTTCCCAGAAGATATTATTGCCGATGCGATTATGAATGGATGCAAAACCATAGCCTATACATATACGGAACCAACCGTATTCTTTGAATTCGCATATGAAACCGCAAAACTGGCCAGAGAAAAAGGAATTAAAAATATTTTTGTTACAAACGGATACATGACTCCGGAAGCGCTTGAAATGATTTCCCCTTATCTGGATGCTGCGAATGTTGATCTGAAAGCATTTACAAACGACTTTTATCAGAACTACTGTCATGCAAAACTGGAACCGGTAAAAACAACCTTAAAAAGGATGAAAGCTTTGGGTATTCTGGTTGAAGTCACGACGCTTCTCATTCCCGGTCTGAATGATGATCCGGGTGAACTCAAACAACTGGCGGCCTTCATTGCAGAGGATCTAGGCGTAGAAACTCCATGGCATATCAGCCGCTTTCACCCCACATACAAAATGACGGACCGCTCCATTACCCCTGTGAATGCCATCATGCAGGCTCGAAAAATAGGCATGGAGGCTGGACTGCGATATGTTTACTCCGGAAATATCCATGGAGAATCAGGTGAAAACACGATGTGTTATCATTGCGGCGAAATCCTGATCAAAAGACATGGTTATCATATTCTTGACAACCGGATTACGGACAGCCATTGCCCGTTTTGCCGGACACTCATCGATGGAATGGATTTGCAGAGTTGAATCAAAACATGATCCACAGCACGGCCCGATACAGCCGGATTAAAAACCGGATGCTGGTTTTCGGCAGAATGATAAAATTCAGCCACACCCTGTTTGCGCTTCCTTTCGCACTTTCTGCCATTCTTCTGGCGCATCAGACAAAACCGGTTACGCTGGCCGGTGTTTTCTGGATCATCATTGCCATGATCGGGGCACGTTCTGCGGCCATGGGATTTAATCGAATTGCGGATGCAAAACTGGATGCAGAGAATCCAAGGACAGCAGATCGGGAAATCCCAAGAGGAGAAATCACAACAACCGCGGCCATTGTTTTTGTTTGCCTGTTTTCCATTCTTTTTGTCCTTGCATCTGCCATGCTCGGAAAAATCTGTTTTTATCTTTCTTTCCCGGTTTTAGCCATCCTGTTTTTCTATTCCTATGCAAAACGATTTACCTGGCTCTGCCATCTTTACCTTGGATTTGCGATATCACTCGCGCCATTGGGAGCATGGATTGCAATCACCGGAAACATTGAGTTCCGGATCGTGCTTCTCTCCCTTGGACTCATGACATACATTGCCGGCTTTGACATTCTGTATGCATGCCAAGATGTTCAGTTTGACCAGAAAGCCGGTCTCTATTCCATGCCTGCACACCTGGGAATTCAAAAATCCCTTTTCATTGCAAAAATATTTCATATTGTTTCTTTCTTCCTTTTTCTGCTTCTCTATCCTGTTTTCCATCTCGGCAAGGTATACATTCTGACGGTTTTAATCATCGCCGCCCTTTTTGTTGCTGAACACAAACTGATCCATCCGGATGATCTGAGTAAAATCAATATTGCCTTTTTTCATATGAACAGTATTATTTCCGTAACCCTTTTCGTCGGCATTTTTACCGATATGGTATTCAGGTGAAGCTTGTGAAAAAAAAAATAATTGTTACCATCTGCGGCGCCTCCGGAAGTATTTATGGCATCCGGCTTCTCAAAGCACTTCTGGAAAGACCGATCGAGGTGAAGCTGATCATCTCCTCTTCAGGCGAAAAAGTGCTGCAACACGAAACAGATTGTAAACCGAATGCCGTTCTTGAATTTTTACAAAAAGAAGGTATCCGGCTGCATCCGGATGCCCTGCTTGAGCAATATGAACAGAATGACCTTTTTACGTCGCCTGCAAGCGGCTCTTTTCGGCATAACGGAATGGTGATTGCCCCCTGTTCCATGAAAACAGTAGGAGCAATTGCAGCGGGGCTATCCGACAACCTGATCAACCGGGCTGCCGATGTCTGTCTGAAAGAGAAGCGTCCCTTGATTCTTGTGCCCCGGGAAGCGCCTCTGAGTCTGATTCATCTGAAAAATATGCTGACGGTGACA
>PNOB01000334.1 GCA_013824585.1 Desulfobacterium sp.
CTCAAAATCAGGAGCATCACTTGTCCGTGCGTCCCGGTATCGGGCACTCCACCCCTCAACCTGCCGCCTAATATATCCCTCGGGTTTTCCCAATCCATCCAGCCCGATCTTTTGATAATCTATGGTGTGGAGTGTATTCAGGCATTGGATCATATTTTCACACAGACTCCTGGCATCTTCCGGATGCAGTACCACATCTTTTGGAAGATTTTTCCGCAGAATAATTCCCGGTATCCGTTCCATGACATAAAAAGGGCATCCCATGATTTCCGGATCTTCGGAATACAGCAGCGGTTTGGGGGCCAAAGGAAATATAGGATGTAGAGCGCTTAAAATCCGGTATTCCCTGTGCATATCATGGGCGGTTTTTGCTTTTTTCCCGAATGGTGGTCTCCGGAGAACCATCTCCTTTTCCCCGGCTTTCACCATGTAGGTAAGATTGGAAAATCCGCTGGGAAACTGCTTGATGAAAAAACTTCCATCATGATAGTGAAGAGAATCTCTTATGAATGTTTCAACCTTGTGAGAATCAAGCTCCTCTCCATCCCGAACATTTACAGGCTCGTCCATCTTTGCCATGTTTCATCTCCTGAGGGTTTTTTCGATAAATTGGATAATAAAATCTGCATAGTCATCCACGGAAATTTTTCGCCTTGTGTACTTCCATCGTTTCAGATACCAGTCCTGAAGAATGGGTTTCATAACCGAAGCAGTCATTGTGACATCATCAATTGAAAAAATCTTCTGCTGATTACCCATCTCCAGAATATTGATAAAGATCTGTTCAGTGGCCAGCTCGGAAGCGATTGCCTTTTTCTGCTCGGCTTTCACCATGTACCGGGCTTCCATGAAAAAAAAGATAAACCACTGGGGCATGATCTCACTCAGATACAGATGAATCCGTATGGCTATCCTGAGCTTCTCTTCTACCGAATCGACTGCATTGATATACTGATTCATGATGCCGGCAATAAACTGCTGCCCCTGCTCCTGAATAATATTCAACAGGTCTTCCTTTGTTGAAAAATAGGAATACAGGGCGCCCATGGATAATCCGGTTTCCCGGCACAGATCCCGTAAACTCATGGCGGAAAATCCCTTTTCGCTGCTCAGCTTGAGGGTTGCATTGTAGATGTTTACGAGATTCTTCACAGCCAGCCCTTCTTTCTTGATCTTGATGGACTGGCTGTTTGCCTTGAAAATATTACGGCAGATATCTTCGATGTATACAGATTGTAATTTTTGAAAATCAGAAAACTTCATAGGGTCTCTTTTCAAATAGTCGCTTCAGATTAAATCTCACACAATCAAGATTGATGGTTTTGTCATTCCGTCGAAAGACGGACACGCAGTGCTGTTTTCCAAGCCGCCAGGCGCAACCGTAGCGCTATCCAGTCATTTCAATAATTTCTGGACTCCGGTTTTCACCGGAGTGACGGATTTAAGACTTTTTACAAATTTATCAGGATTTCTGATACTCATTCAGAATTCGTTTCCCCAGCATGAGCCGGTGCACTTCATCTGCGCCGTCATAAATCCTTGCTCCTCTTTCATGACGATAGAAATAGGAAAGAATCGTATCATCCGACATCCCGAGGCCGCCATGCACCTGCAAGGCCCGGTCTATGATGGTCTGCATGGTATTGGCCACAACAAACTTGATCATGGAAATATCATTGCGTGCTTCGCTTGCCCCCACAGTCTCGATTCTCCAGGCAGCATACAGCGTCATCAGCCGTGCAGCCTGAATTTCCGCAGCAGAATCCGCAACCCAGGTCCGGATGGTCTGCTGTGTAGCCAGGGTTTTTCCATCTGGTGTGATCACCCGATGATTGGCTCTCTTGCACATCAGTTCAAAAGAACGTTTGCAGATCCCCAACCACCGCATGCAATGGTGAATTCTTCCCGGCCCCAGACGTTCCTGGGCAATGACAAATCCCTGCCCTTCCTCACCCAGAAGATTTTTCCGGGGTACGCGGCATGATTGATAGATAATTTCAGCATGGCTGGCGTAGTCACTTCCTTCGTGTCCCATTACCGAAATGTTGCGTACCAGATTAAAACCAGGATTGTCGGTTGGAACAATAATCATACTGGCATTGAGATATCTCGGTGCATCCGGATTGGTGACGGCCATGACAATGGCAAATTTTGAACCATCCGCAGAACTTGTATACCATTTGTGCCCGTTGATCACATAGTCATCGCCATCTTTGACAGCCGTGGTTTCAAGCATCACGGGATTGGAACCCGGCATGTTCACTTCTGTCATGGAAAAACAGCTTCGAATGTCTCCGGAAACCAGCGGAGCCAGATATTTCTCCTTCTGTTCCGGGGTTCCATATTTATGAAGAATCTCGATATTGCCTGCGTCCGGAGCCTGACACCCAAATATATAATGTCCGAGAGGAGTCCGGCCTAATGCTTCGGAAACCAGTGCATGTTCCATGAGATCCAGTCCCATTCCCCCATATTCCTTGGGATGGTTCGGCGCCCAGAGTTCCATCTTCTTGACCATTTTCCGTTTTTCTTTAAACAGATCCAATCCATCCCGGAATTCCATTTTTGTAAAATGGGGTTCCAGCGGGATCAGCTCTTTTTCCACAAATTCATTGATCATTCCCAGTACAATTTTCATTTTTTCCGATATCTGAAAATCCATGCTGCCTCCTGTTTATCGATACGTTATCCATCTGTCTTCCCTTTTCATTTCCAGATGGGCATGCTCATTGAACGACATCATCATGATGCGATCCTGCGTAAACTTGAACCTGGTTACGGAACTGTTGATGATCTGCCAATTCACCTGAATCGCCGCTGTATTTGAGAGGGACAATGCTTTTTGAATTGTTGCCGAAATCGGCCCGCCGGATGAAAAGACCGCGATCTTTTTTCCCGTGCCATGTGCCTTCATGATTTCCTGTATTCCATCTTTCACACAGCCTGAGTATTCTTCCCATGAAATCAAACCAGGGTCCTGAACATTGCCTGAAACCCATTTCAGGATGGCTCTTTCAAAAACAATCTGAAACGATTTCCTGCTGGTAAACATGTTTTCAACATCCCTGGAAAAACCCGGATCTTCTTCAATCAGAATGGGTATGACCGTCCTGAGAACCGCTTCTGGATCATACTCGTTGAACGCTTCCGATGGAATCAATTTCATGCAGGGCGTCTTTTCCCCTGAGAATACCTGAAAAAAATGATCGGCCGTATCCAGATGACGCTGCATCGTGCCGGTATAAAATTCATCAAAACAGATCCCCAGATCCCGATAATATTCTCCCAGCAGTTTTGCCTGTGCAATCCCCAGTTCCGATAGCTGATCATAATTTGCCTGACCAAACGAAGCCTGACCATGTCGAATCATAAAAAGTGTGCTCATCATTATCCTTGTTTTGACCAATTATGATCCAGAGCTTACCGGATTTTCAGAAAAAGTCAACAAAAATATAGCGAGCGCTCGTTTTTTGGTGAGGATTATGGAACAATTTCAGTGGGAGGATAAAAATCAACAAAAAAGGCAACCGGTAGTTCACCGGTTGCCTTTTAAAAAAAACATTCTGATCACACTCTATTCAGCAACTACGTAAGATAGTGAAGCCCTTTCTATTCCTGCAACGATTTCATCTACATCCTGATCCGTCAGGGTCAGAGGTGGCCGAATGATGACGCTGTCTTTGGCCACTTCGCCTGTTTTTACCAGAATCCCATTATTCATAAGGCTCCGGCAGAATTTTGCCGCACCTTCTGCATTTTCCAGACGCAACGCCAAAAGCAATCCAATACCATTCATAGATTTAATTTTCGAATTTGAAGCGAGGATCGCTTCCAGTTTTTGCTTAAGTTTCTCACCTTGTCTCCCGGCATTTTTCCAGGGTCTGGCTTGTTCATACACATCCAAAGCTGCGGAGGCCACGCGGCAACCCACATCATGTCCTCCAAAGGTCAGCAGATGAATCAAAGGGTGAGTATCGAAAAACTTCTTAATACGACTTGTAAATATCATCGCACCGATGGGAAACAAGCCACCGCCTAATGCTTCACCAATAAGCATGATATGGGGCAATACCCCGAAATAATCCGCTGCAAACTTTTCCCCGGTGCGTCCGAACCCGGTCTGTGTTTCATCAAAAATGAGAAGTGCGCCGGCCTTGTCACAGGCAAGGCGCAATTCCTGAAGATATGTTTTATCGGCAGTACGGCAATTATTTTCAACCTGGATAGGCTCGAGGATAACGGCTGCTGTTCGTTTTGTGATGGTCTTTCGTGCAGCACTGATATCATTAAACAATATTGTTTTGC
>PNOB01000335.1 GCA_013824585.1 Desulfobacterium sp.
TAAAAAACTTGTGTTTGCCACTTTGGTTACCCATATGGGATTAGGCAATGTCGTTTTTTCCTCTAAAAGCGTTTGATATGATTTTTTAGCTTTTGTTATAATGTGTGAGTACTGGAGTTTAAAATCTTTATATGGTGTGTTTTCTTCCCAAAATTGTTGTAAGATGGGGGCTTTGTGGTATAAGCGATGGCGAAAGTTTTCTTTGATGCGTTTATAGGTTTGCGCCTGTTCCTGAGTGTTCATGTATTTTAATTTTTCGCATGACAAAAGATCGAGAACGGTCATTGTTAGGGCGATAATAGTCATGGATAAAAGTTTTTGAAGCTCTTCCTCTGTTAGCGCTCTTTTTACCGCGTTGCGCATTGATTCATATATGAGTGGGACATGGGGTGAGACTCCGACTTTCTTGATCCATTCCAAAGTTTGGGTATCTTTTTTTTTAAATGCGTCTCGAATTTTCGGTATTAACGGCTCCCAGTTTTGATGTTTAAGCATAGAGTTCAGTTCTGGTTCGCTACATGCGTTAAGACTGGTGCAGTTTATGAGTAAGCTAAGACAAAGAAATTTTTTCATAAGGGCCCCTTTGATTTGTAAGAGTGTTTATATTATCAAAAAACATACTATATTTTTATGAAAAAGTGCAAGAATGTGAATTTTTATCTCTTTGTCTTTAAACGAACGAAGAAATATAGTATCCTGTATTTTTTAAAAAGTTTTAAATATATATGTACCAAAAGGGGAAGCATATGAGTAAAAATACGGAGTTGCGAGAAAAGGTTATCGCATCAAAGACAAATATTATTGTCATTACCGGAGGAGTTTGTTCTTCTATTGGTAAAGGTGTGTTGGTTTCTTCTATTGGCGTGCTTCTTAAAAATGCAGGATACTCTCTTACCATGATTAAATGGGATCCTTATCTCAATGTCGATCCGGGAACGATGTCACCACTAGAACATGGAGAAGTGTTTGTGACTGCTGATGGGGCGGAGACAGATCTTGATCTGGGGCACTATGAGCGTTTTACAAACGCAAAACTTGGCTGCAACAATAATTTTACGACCGGAAAAATATATCACTCCGTCATCTCCAAAGAAAGACGAGGAGATTACCTCGGAGGCACTGTGCAGGTAATCCCTCACATTACCGATGAAATCAAAAACAGCATTATGCTTCATGCAGATACTGTGGATGTGGTGATCGTTGAAATCGGCGGTACCATCGGTGATATTGAGAGCCTACCTTTTCTGGAGGCCATCCGGCAATTCCGTGCGGATCAAAAGAAGGAAGATGTATTATATATCCACTTGACCCTTGTTCCGTATATTGCTACAGCCGGTGAAGTAAAAACCAAACCAACCCAGCATAGTGTAAAAGAATTGCGAAGCATTGGGATCCAACCCGATATCCTGCTTTGCCGAACCGACAGATTCCTGTCCAAAGATATCAAAAAGAAAATCGCCCTGTTCTGTGATGTGGGAGTAGATGCCGTTATCACGGCAAAAGATGTGGAGCATATTTATGAGGTACCTCTGGTGTTTCACAAGGAGGGTCTGGATGACAAAATAGTCGAATTGTTAAATATCTGGGCAAGAGCACCCCGGTTGGAACCATGGGAAGAATTGCTTGAAAAACTGCAACATCCCCTGCATGCGGTCAACATCGGTATTGTGGGAAAATATGTTAATCTGACAGAATCCTATAAAAGCTTGAATGAAGCTCTGTGCCATGGAGGAATACCCAACAACTGCAAGGTAAACCTGCTGTTTGTCGACGCCGACAAGATCGGTGACACCAATTGCAACAAGATACTGGCAGATGTACATGGAGTGCTTGTGCCTGGTGGATTTGGACAACGTGGAACCGATGGAAAAATCCTGGCAGCAAAATATGCACGGGAAAATAATATCCCTTACTTCGGAATCTGCCTGGGCATGCAGATTGCGGTAGTAGAATTCGCCCGCAACATAGCCGGCATTGCCGGTGCCCATAGTTCAGAATTTGATAAGAAAACGCCTCATCCTGTCATATACCTGATGCGTGAATGGTATGATGATAAAACCGGAACCATGCAGAAAAGAGATATTCATTCGGAAAAAGGCGGCAGCATGCGCCTTGGTGCATATCCATGCCGGCTTCAACCTGATACACTGGCTTATAAAGCATATCAGACAGATGAGATCTCTGAAAGACATCGCCACCGGTATGAATTCAACAATGAGTACAAGATGAAGCTTGAAAAAAGTGGCCTGACCTTCAGCGGGGTCTCTCCGAATGGAGAGCTGGTTGAGATCATAGAATTAAAGGACCACCCGTGGTTTTTGGGATGTCAGTTTCATCCGGAGTTTAAATCCAGGCCAATGGCTCCACATCCCCTGTTTCGTGATTTTATAAAAGCCTCTCTGGAGTATTCAAAAAAAGATCAATAGGGAAAAACCGGTATAAACACTGCAGCCGAATCTTAGCAACCAAGATTGACTGCAGTGTTTTCATATGGAGTTCAATCACCCGGCATAATGCTGATCTATTTAACGGTAATCACCTCTTTGTTTGCTTCCCAGATTTGATCACCAATTCCTTTCACCTTGGTAATGTCTTCCGGTTTTTGAAACGGACCGTTTTTTTCACGATATGCGATAATTCTCTGGGCGTATTGCTTGCCAATACGATCCAGCTTGGTCAGCTCTTCAACCGTTGCTTTATTGATGTTGATTTTAAAATTTGTTATTTTTTCTACTTCTTTGGTATACCCGGATACAGAAATACCCATAACGGTTAACAAGATTACTGCCATCATACAAATTTTTTTTACATTCATCATTTTTCATCTCCTTTATTAATTTTCTGTTTTAGCCAACTTGACGCATTTTCCAGGTAGGATCTGCTTATTACCTGGAAACTTTTCCAAAAATGACCCAATATTTAGTCAAAACATTATCGTTAACAGAAGAAAAAACGATTTTTTCTCTATCTGTTTAAATTGGAAAGTAACGTTACAAGTTTAAAAACCATGTGCAGTCAAATATTGATTGCATGGAATCATTCAATTATTATCTTTCGTTATTTCGTAAATTATTATGGAGAAATCGAATAACAACAATTCCAAATGGAGTCAAGAAAAAAAATCCTTTTTTTTAAAAAAAAGAGCCCGCCTCAAATACATCTGAAGCAGGCTCCTTATCTTGGATAAACGATTATCGCCCGATCTTATGAAGACAGGCTATTTATGGGAATAATAATCTTCATTTTCGAACAGCCATCACGGTATATTGATTTCCACTATGGCCATTCCCGCCAAGGGTTACCTTCCCAGCAGCATAATCCTTTTTAAAAATCTTCATCAGGGATTCTGTCTTCAGTTTATTTCCTGTGTTGGTAAAACTCAACAACCAGGAAGGAACCGGATACCGATCGTCAAATGCAACATAGACAGTTGCGGCTATGTTGATATTAAAGGACAAAAATGCACTGTCAGTTCTCAATTTGTCATCATTGGCAGTCTGCATGTACATCGACTTCAATAGATAAGAAGGAACTTCGCTGTAAACATATGAACGATCAATATAACAGGTAGAACCATTGGCCAAAGCCGATTTCACCGGATAAATCTTTCCCGAAGCTACTGTAAGATAGGATATTGCGAGATCCACAACAACTGGTTTTTTAACAACCATGACCGTATACTGATTTCCAGCATTGCCGTTACCGCCAAGGGTTACCTTCCCGGCAGTATAATCCTTTTTAAAAATCTTCATCAGGGATTCTGTCTTCAGTTTATTTCCTGTGTTGGTAAAACCCGATAGCCAGGAAGGAACCGCATACCGATCGTCAAATGCAACATAAACGGTTGAGGGTATATTGATCGTAAAGGATAGGAATACACTCTCGGTTCTCAACTTGTCACTATTAGCGGTCTGGATATACGTTGATTGTAACAGATAGGTGGGAACTTCACTATAAACATACGAGCGGTCAATATAACAAGTGGAACCATTGATCAAGCCCTGTTTAACCCGATAGGACTTTCCTGATGCTGCTGTAAGATTTGTAATTGCAAGATTAGTAGATGGGGGCGTGATAACCGGTATTCGATAAAAAACGGTTACCACCTGAGAACCCGCATTTCCGGCAGCATCAGTTGCTGTAATTGTGAGTATATTATCGCCCTCAGCAAGAGAAACACCGGATATTGACCATGTTGCTGTTCCCACAGCAATCCCGCTACCACCTCTTGAATTCTTCCAGATCACCTGCTGAATCGCTCCTGAATTATCACTGGCAACACCTGAAATCGTAATCGTTGG
>PNOB01000336.1 GCA_013824585.1 Desulfobacterium sp.
CCGATATTCATCATCACGTCCGACTGCTGTTCCGCGCCGCACTCCCGGATCTGACCTCCCTGGTAGACAACAACAGGTGTTTTTCCGGTTCCCAGCGACAGTCCAAGGGTTCTGCAATTATCAATATCGATTACTTCACTTGAAGTCCCTTCAGCCATATCCGGAAGTGTAAAAGAAGTGTGATTTACCGTGAATCCGGAATTGGTGTTCTGGCTGTCCGTAAAATAGGCCATATGGATGGTGGACTCGCCATCATATGCGGTCTGGATATTGGGGACAAGCATTCCCGAAGCCTGAAGCTGTCTTACTTCCCGCTTCTCCCATCCATCAGAAGTCGCTTCCTTGTTCTGAGATGTACTGCCGGAATTCTGTGCTTCCGTACTGCTGTCAGAACCGCCGCCTCCGCATCCTGCCAGACTGATACCCAGACAAATCAACATACAGATAAAAAAAGACCATCTGATTTTAGCTTTTTGAATTTTTATTTTGAACATAATACAACTCCCTTGCACGCGGATGAATGATTTCTTCCGATTGTTCCAGTTTGCCGGATTCCGGAAGGGTACTGTAAATCTTATCAGCCTCGATATAGTGACCGTAATGGGAAAACAATCCAGCCAGATTGATCTTTGCGCTTGTACTGCTGGAATCTATATCCAGGGCTTTTTTAAAGGCATCCTTTGCCTGCTGGTCATTTCCAATATAAAGATGGGACATTCCAAGGTTATTGTAGAACCGGGCGGTGATCGGACTGTTTTTATCCTTGATCTCGCTCAATGTCTTTTCCGTAATCAGCATGGCCTGCCTGAAATCTCCTTTTTGAATATAGGCTTCGGAAAGCGCTGCAAGCAGGTTTTGATCTTCCGGATGCTGAGAAAGCTGTTCGTGAAGCTTTTTCAAATTTTGATCCGTAAGGGTTTTTGAACTGATTTCAACATCGGACCCTGAATTGGAAAAACTATGAAAATCGTTTTTTCCGGAAGCCGATCCCGATGATGAGGCAAAAAATGCTGCCAGTTTGGGATCGCAGATCTCCCACTTATGGGCAAGATCCACACAGGTTTTCATATACTGGTCTGCCTTCTGGTTGTATTCGTATGCTTTTTGACGGATCAGATCCGCATACTGTTTTTTCTCCTCCGGACTCAGCTCCGGAAGAGGAGATCCGGCTAAAAATTTTGAAAATTCCCGGTTGATCTCATAACTTCGGTAACATGCAACAAGCGCCCAATCCGGGGACTTATACTGCATGACGGACTGATACCCTTTTTCCAGATCATCCAGAAGCTTTGCTTTCCGGGCAGCGATCTGGTTGTCCAGGCTGTCACTCAATTGAAGCGCCATATACTCCTGGTTCTGCTTCTGGATGGTGTGGTAAATCATTTTTGCCATATCGTTCTTGAGATCACTGTCATTCAGACCCATTGTTTCATTATACTGCTGACAGGCCATTTTTCGATATGTTTCAGCTGTTTGAAGATCACCCATCTGAAGATACAGATCCGAAATCTGCGCATCGGACCGTATCCTGCCGGTTTTGCTCAGACTGTTTCGATTGGATGAAAGGACACCCAGTGCCATATCCGGTTTTCCCATCTGCACAGCATTGTCTGCCATGGCGAAAACAATCTCGTCTTTTTGAGAAACTTCTTTCCCATGCAACTTCAGCAGTTGCTCAAAATTTTCGGTTGAACGGTCAAACTGTCCTAGATTTTTCCGAATCCATCCGGCCTGGGTCAGAAAATTTGCAGTATTGGCATGATTCGGAAGCTGTTTTGCGAACGATTCAAGATAATCTGCAACCAGCCTGAATCTTGCCGTCTTGAGGGATGTATCGATCATCACCCCCAGGGTTGCCTCCACCTTTCCAGAGGTCGGGTACTGCCTGACCAGATCTTCTCCGGCAGTCAGCATGGTTTCCAGATCCCCTTTTTCCTTGCTGGAGACCATGAGTACATTCAGGGCCTCTTCTCCCATTCCAGAAGGACTGCTGCTGGTCTGGTTCGCAAAATCGATCAGGTCAGCCTTGCCTTTTTCCCAATCATCAATCGCTGCAACGGTAAGTGAAGACACGATTTTTGTTTCCGTACCATGAATAATCCCGGCAACTTCCTTCCTGAACTTTGGATCATTGATTTTGGATAGGCTCAGGATATGCTTCCCGTACCGGATCAGATTGTCATAATCCTCTTTCAGATGGTAGGAATCCAGAACCAGATGAACGGCTGCCTTGGCAGGTTCTCCGAAGGGATAGGCTTCAACGAAACTGGAAAACTCCAGGATTGCATCATCATATTTACCGGCATCGTATGAAACCCAGGCAACATTAAACAATACATTTGAAACATTTTTTGATTTTGGAAATGCCAAAGCATATTGCCTTCCGGTTGTTTTCAACCCGGTGCGTGCATAAGCCACCTGGAAATAATTCAGCTCTTCCCGGTTTTTCAGTGCACTGTAGTATGAAATTACCGAACTGTATAACATCTCTCCCTTTTTCGGACTGTTTTCCGGAAGTTTTTTCATCAGCTTTTCATACTGTTTTCCAGCCTCAAAATACTGTTCGGATGAAAACAGCGTTTCCGCATAATTATTGGCCATTTCCAGATAGACCGGGCTGTCCTCAAAAAAGTCCAGATACAGTTTGTATGAATCCGCAGCTCGTTTAAAATCCGGTTTGGATTTATGGCTTCTTGCTTTTTGGTGAGCATGGGTAACCAGATCCCTTGCATACAGTTCAAAATCATGAAGGCTTTTTTTCTTTTTATCATCCGGGATGTGAATGGAATATTTCTGTTGTTTCAAAGCCTTTACAATAATCTCAATATCCTGATCCGTATCCGCAAACGACCCCAGGGCCTGCACACACTCAAAAATATTTTTTGAATAGTCCAGAAGCTTTTCTGCATCATGCTGAAGCCCGGACAGTTCCCGGTAAACGGTTGCTGCATGCTGCCACTTTTTTTTCAGCAGATACCGGTTGGCGAGCTTTTCCAGAACCGTCATATATGCCTGTCTTGACCATGCATAGTTGCGGAAATACTCAAGGGCCTGGTCCGGAGTGCTTGTCTTGTAGCATTCACCATAACAGTAGGCCATATCGATCAGAGACTCCAACCGGATATCCACCCGCTTATACGTGTCCACATCCAGATTTTTTCCAGACCCGGTTTGGGCTACGGCTTCTTCAAAAAGCTTGATCGCTTCCTGATATTCCGCCTTGTTGATGTGACACCATGCAAGCTTATACCTTGCAATTCCGACCGCCTGACTGTCCGGATACTCCAGAACAGCTATGTAGTGACGTTTGGCCATGTCCAGATCTTCTTTATTAATGAAATAATCACCTAAAAGAAGATAGGCTTCCGGAACATATCCGCTATCTTTATATTTCTTGATAATCTCCCGATACTGAACAATCATGTTGTCAAACTGTCCCAGTTCCCGGTATTCATGGGCCATAAAAAAGTGAACCTTATCCCGGTCCGGATAATCCGGAAAGTTGTTTAAAATCCTCTGATAGATTTCAATGGCCTGATTTTTTAAAGAATTGGATTCCAGCTGATCCAGGGAGGGTTCAGACACTTTGGTTCTGTCTTTCCGGATAAAATAAACGATTCTGGACTTTTCGATATACAACTCCGCAAGCCTTAGATACAATTCCGGCAGATAGGGCCGGTTGCTCGATTGTTCGATCAGGGTCCGGGTGGTCGAAATCGTCTTATCTACTTTTTCCATATCCTGCGTGAGCTTTGCAACATACTTCATATGCTCCTCTTCCTTGCTTTGTTTTTGAAACCCGAGGCTTTCATCTCCAAAGGCGGTTCCCCAATAACAGATCAGGAACAGCATAGAGGCAGCAAACAGCATGACATTTGATTTTTTGTAATTGGATTTCTTCATTTGAAAAAAATATCCCATTCTTCATTGTTGTTGCATTTGTTCGGCAGTTTCACATGGTAGTCTGCCAGCTCATCGTTCCAGAATTCGCCCTGGAAAGGATAAACAACCATGCCATCTTCGGATTGCTTTTCGCCAGGCTTTTCATCCTGATAATGGCTTTCAGAAATCCGCTGATACATATCCATTCCAATCTCATATTCCATCAGATGGGATTCCTCTTCATACCGCAGGAGTTGATTGGCCATCACTTCATACTCTTCCTGGATTGTCAGGCGAAGATCGTTTGTGCTTTCCTCAATTTGCAGAGCATACAATTTTTCCAGATAGTCCTTGAAAGGTTTATCCTGAATCGTTTCGATCTCCTTTTTTTCCGATTCCAGAAGTTCC
>PNOB01000337.1 GCA_013824585.1 Desulfobacterium sp.
CCGGTCTCAATACATTTCCGGCCTTGTCAACATTGATCATACTGGCTCTCTGGGTGGTCACGCCAACGCCTGCGATTTTTTGAAAAGATATGGGATCCCTTTTTTTCAGGATACGGCAGGCCTCACATACACTTTTCCAGAAAATTTCCGGATCCTGTTCTGCCCATCCTGGATGCACACTGAAATATGGGTCATATTTTATCTGCTCTTTATCCAGAAGATCACCGTTCTCTGAAAACATCAATGCCCTCAGGCTCTGTGTACCGCAATCAATTGACAAAAGAACTTTTTCCATGATTACCCCCCTCAAAAATTGATCGTGACATGATCTGAACTGTTTTTATCGCTTTGGAATCCGATGGGCTGATTTCCACAATGTTTCATATATTGATTTTTCATCACACCATTTCCGGTCATCCCAGGAAAGTATTGGCTGACAAAGTTTCTCAATACGATCCATATACTCCTTTCCACCTTCCGGAGTCAGAATTCCGATTCGAACACGCCGGAGCAGAAGATCGGAAAGATGCCGGATTTTTTCATGCTTTGCAGCAAACCTGATTTCTGCCCATATGGTGTTTGTGCCGGGAATTTTCTCCAGGTCCCTTGAATCCGAATCCTTCACAACATCGGCTGCTGATAATCCATACCGGCCGTAGAGTCGCCGCCAGGTCTCTTTCGAGATCATATCCTGTTCAGAAAGATTCACCGGAACTTTTGTGAAAACAGCCTGGGAACGAACGATTCTTATGGATGATGGAAGAAACGGTTTTGCCGCTTTTAATGTGTCAAAGGCCATTTTACGAAAAGTCGTCAGTTTTCCTCCGGTCACGGTTACCAGTCCTTTATCCATCCAGATAACACTTTCCCTGGACTCTTTTGACGGTGAAAGCTTCCCCTTGCTTAAAACCGGCCTTATTCCGGCCAGGGTTGAGAGGCATTGATCTTCGGTTATTGAAAGTGAAGGGAAATGAACCCTCAAACCTTCCAGCAGATAGAAAAATTCCTCATCACTGATATAGGGTTCATGAGATAGATCCTGACCATGATCCATATCGGTAGTCCCCACCAGAATGCCACCCTCCCATGGAGTTGCAAAAATAGGACGATTATCTTCCGGATGTATGAAACTGATTGCCCTGGTAATGGGCAAGGCATCTGAAGCAAGAATGATATGGCTTCCACGCAGCGGTCTGAGGTGAAGTCCTTCTTTTGGTGATGGGTGAAGCTTTTCCGCCCAGGCTCCGGTAGCATTGATGACTGTTCCGGTCTGTACTTCAACCGATTCACCTGTTTCAAAATCACTCAGGGTGACACCATATACTGAACCTTTGTTATCCCGAAGGATTTCTTTTACCTGTGTATAATTGAGTGCGGTTCCGCCTGCAAGGACAGCTTCATGAATCAACCGCAATACCAGCCGAACATCATCCACCTGAGCGTCATAAAAACTGAATCCTCCGACTAGTTTATCTTCTCTGACTCCCGGAACCATCGCGGTAAATTCTCTGGATTCGAAATAGGTATGCTGCTTTTCATGGGCCATCAGTCCATATATGGAAAGACCAAGGCTGAGAGCCTGTTTCCCGGGTCCGTGATCACTGTAAACCGGTACAAGAATTTCCAGGGGTTCTATCAGACCCGGAGATTCTCTTAATAATCTTTCCCGCTCATGTACAGATGTCCGGGTCAATAAAAAGCGGCCTTCCTTTAAATACCGAAGACCTCCGTGAACCATTTTTGAAGACCGGCTGGATGTCCCCCATGAGAAATCATTCTGTTCCACCAGAAGCACCTTCAATCCGATCCGAACAGCCTCTCGAAACACACCAGCACCTGTGATACCCCCGCCGATTACAATCAAATCCCATGTTTTATCTATTTCTGATAGCGTCATTTTTTTTCTTCCTTGATCGATCCCATAGACTGCCATATCTGCAAACTTTCCCTCATGACATTCCGGACGATCTGTTCTGTTTTTTCTCCATTATTTTCAATATCTTCTTTGAGAAAAGCATAGTATTGGCCGGAGCTTTTCCTTGCTTTTGACAACCGGAAATAGAGTGTCCCCAATTTTCGATAGATCTCAGAAAAATCATTCAGGATTAAAGGATAAATTAGATTTTTCGAGTACTTGACCATTAAAATCTGAAGTTCCCAATCAAATATTGTGAACGCCTCTGCATCATCACCAAGCTGATCTGTTTTTTCCAGATGGTCTAAAAAGCGTTCCGGTGCATTCCGGACCGACGCTGCTGCGCATGGTGGAAGAAGATGAATCCGAAAATCAAGAAGGTTTGAAATAAAGTCAGAAGGAAGAAACTCCGCATATTTTGCCATGGTTGCGAGCATCCCCAATCCGCCTTCATTCCAGTAATCGTTTACGACTGTCTGCTTTCCATGCTGAATGTTCAGCCATTTTTCTCTGGATAGGCGTTGCAGTGTTTCTCTCAGTGTAGGCCGTGTTACACCGATCTGCTCTGCCAGAACCCGTTCGTTGGGCAGTTTCGATTCTGGTGGATAGGTATTGTTCAATATAGATGTAAGCAGCCGGTATTCAGCAAACTGTTGCGGCTTCATGGGCTGCTCATTTTCTTGTTTCATTAAAACGCCTCCTTAACTGGTAAGAGGTCATACCAGTTGCTACATCAAAAATCAATATTAAATTTTCATTCCGGATTATTGATTCTTTTTTCTTTATTTCAAGAGGAGATGCTGATAAGGCATGATTTCGCATTGAACCCACATGGTGTGTGGAAATCAAATGAAAAAAACAGCCTTCCCGCCCATCATTGCACTGGTCATCGCAATGATCCTATGGGCAAGTTCCTTTGTCGCACTGAAACTTGCTATCCAGGATTATGACCCTATGGTTGTAATCTTTGGCCGAATGTTTGTGGCGAGTTTCTTCTTCCTTTTTATTGTATATCGTTTTAAAAAAATAGAACTGAAGCGGCCGGATCTAAAATGGATAGCAGTGATGGCCCTTTTAGAGCCATGCTTATATTTTCTGCTTGAAATACGAGCCATTCAGAATACAACCGCCTCTCAGGCCGGCATGATTACAGCAATCCTTCCATTACTCGTTGCAATCGGAGCCAAAATTTTCTTAAAGGAGTATCTGAATTGGCAGACACTCGTCGGGTTTGCTGTTTCCATAACCGGGGCTGTGTGGCTGAGCTTAAGCAGCAACCCGTCTACATTCGCCCCGGACCCCCCACTTGGAAACTTTTTTGAATTTTTGGCCATGGTTTGTGCTACCGGGTACACCCTTATCCTGAAACGATTAACCGCCTTCTACCCTCCCCTGCTGCTTACGGGTATTCAAGCGATAACAGGCTCCATATTTTACCTGCCATTTCTGTTCCTTCCATCGACCCGTCTTCCTGATGAACTGATTCTGATTCCATTTACTGCAATCCTGTACCTTGGAATTTTTATCACTCTTGGGGCATACGGCTTATATAACTTTGGCGTGAGTAGAATTTCTGCCAGCAAAGCTTCAGCGTTCGTCAACCTGATACCGGTTTTTGCTGTTGTATTGGGATGGTTGATTCTCAATGAAGCGTTTACATTTCCCCAATATTTTGCCTCCGGGCTTGTCCTGCTTGGAGTATTGATCAGCCAGGCCAATCCCATAAGGACAAAAAAATCAATCTTAGCCCAAATGTGAGAGCGGTTTCCAGCTTTGAAATCGGGTCATTAAATTTCATATATCTCGGCAAGATGCCGCACCCCGATTTTTTTACCAGTAAACACAAAACTTCAGGGGGGTTCAGATTATCGTTCCCTACCTGGAAGACCCCAAACAACGATCCATTTTGCACGGCTGATGAAGGAAGTTGTAGGGGAGTTTTTGAACCTTCAATATATATGGATTAATAAATAATGAAACGGTAATTGCGCGACCATCCATCAGATCAATAAATAAATCGCATGCAAAATTTTAAAACCAATTTGTTTATAACAATGAAAAATCTTGACAAGGAATTGTTCTAATATTAAATGTATTCAATACATATCCAATATTTGTATTTTTGAACATTCCTACTTGGATTAAATCCAAATACAATTCCCAATTTAAAACAAAAGAGACTTAATTAAGTCAGTCATTCAAATAGTTTGTTGGGCAAAGGCTTTTCCAGAGTGATGGAAATAGTGCTTTCTTACCAGTTCAATAACACGAGTTCTTTATTTTTTTTAATCATATAATGGAAGCAATCCATATATATCATTTGGTAGAAAAATAATTATAAAAAGAGGAGATAAAAAAATGAAAAGCTTTTTGAT
>PNOB01000338.1 GCA_013824585.1 Desulfobacterium sp.
GTTCCATTCTTTTTTCTGTATGGTATAAACAATTTCATGAAATACAGTGGCAGGAATCAGGGAGTGACACCTGAATCATCTGTTCAATGATCCGATATGCTGCTTCAACGTTCATACCGCGACCTTAAAAAAGAAATGACAGCCCTTTACCGTGTCCGTAATTTTTTGATGCCTGCTCCATTTCGTGTTTGAATCAAATCCGGAAATGGTGTTGCGTTTTCAACAAAATGAACAGGGGGTGATGGATGGCAGATCAATTTGTATGGTGGCACGGGAATGATTACACCGTGCTGGACGGCAGCCGGAATGGCGTTGATCGACGAATGCGTAGCGAAAGACGGGGTTGCATCGCAAGCGGGATTTTTGCTGTAAACGTTCTGGAACGGAGACACAATGGGGAAAGAAGGCAGATTCAGGACAGGCGGATGGGAGAAAAAGCCTCTTCAGCAGATCGACTGGCAGATTTGACACGATCGATTCCCTTTGGTATTTTTTTATTGACAATCAGTATGATCATTCTACTGTCAGGGATTACGATTTTTCCGTCAATCAGCCTGGCTCTTGGTTTGTTGCTTGTCACAGCGGGGGCCTTTTTCATTTTTATTCTTTTTCGGAAACGATTTCCCTGAAATGATGCATCAGCTCTTTTCTCTCCAGGATCATAGTGTACAGGAGGATCGTGTATTGAATTCCGTAAATGGATGCTTCCAGAGAGAAAAATATAGTTCCATTCTCTGTAAAGAGTAAAAATAGAGACAAAATCGCCGAAACCAGCAGAAAATAATACCGGTACCGGATCTGTTTCCTATGATTGTGCATCCAGATCAGGCCGGTGATTTTCAAAAAATAGAAAACCAGTACCGTATTGGCAATGCTCCAGAGAATCCCCTGGATTTTTGTTAAAAGGAAATACGCATCACGGCTGAAGCCGGAGCCGATATGGAGCAATATGGCGTCAATGGAGTTCATGATCAGGGCGAACTCTTTTTCAGTAAATGATAGGTTTTCAGACCAATAACCGCTACCGTGCCTTCAATCAGAAACCAGAACATACCGCAGATCTTGATATAAAACAGATAGATGTTTTTCAGATTGTTTTTTTCCAGCCCGAAACGATCCATGATGGAAAAAATGCGGTATTCATAAAAAAAATAAAAGGCAGCCGCCGATACCACAAGAAGGGGAACACCATACCGTGTCCAGGGATTCATTGTTCCGGATGGTTTGGATGGAATTCGGTCCGGATTCATCAATTTTTTCAGGATAATATAGGCATGGAGGGAATAAAACATGATGCTCCCTTCCAGCACAACCCATAGGGTACAGAACAGATTCCATAATGCATACCGATAAAAATACAGGTTGATTTTTCTGGAAAAATCCAGATAGCCGGAGAAAAAACTTTCGCCCCAGAATGAAGTCAGAAAGAGCAGGATAAAGATGAAACTGGAAAGAATGATTAACCCCAGGAACTTTTCTTTCTTTCCTTCAACAAATGCAATACCCTGACGGATGAAAATCAGGATCACCATTTCTGCTAATACCCAGAAAAGTCCCATTGTTTTTATAAAATAAGAGTGCATCCATTATCCACAACCCATATCACACCATCCGGACGGAATTTTTCAAGTTGACGGTCTCGTTCCATGAACTCCGTAGCAGTTCTTCTTGCAATGGCTCCATGAATTGATTGTTATATCAGACATATCTTGTGGTTTTAATCCTGTTGGACAGTGTGCAGTTATTGTAAGATGCACAAACAGACGACCAGGACTTTTTAAGCCGGGAAAAAAAGATCCGGTATTAAAAGTCTTGATCGTCGAAATCTGATATGATCATTCTATCGGTGTCTAAAGGCTAGAAATCACGTCCGCCGCTTCTGTCGCCGCCTCTGTCGCCGCCCTGTCCGCCACGACCGGCGCCCCGTCCGCCCCTGTCACCGCCTTGTCCGCCGCGCCCGCCGCCTTGTCCGCCACGACCGCCACCCCGTCCGCCTCTGTCGCCGCCTTGTCCGCCGCGCCCGCCACCTCGTCCGCCTCTGCCGCCACCATTTTCGGTTTGAGGTCGGGCTTCGTTCACTTTAAGCGTTCTGCCTTTGTGTTCTTGACCATTGAGTGCATCAATTGCAGCCTGGCCTTCTGTTTTGGATTCCATCTCCACAAATCCAAAGCCTTTGGATTGTCCGCTATGTTTGTCTTTAATAACGGATGCGGATTCAACCTTTCCGAATTGTTCTAAAAGCTGCTGTAAGTCCACTTCAGTGACAGTGTATGGCAAATTGCCGACATAAATTTTCATTCAAATCTCCTTTTGTGTGATAACGCATTTTGAGCCAATTTCAAAACTATTAAAAAGCGTCACACCGGCGAAAGTCAGTGCCCAGAAAAGAGCCGAAAATACTAGATTCTAGTTTTCGCCGGAACTACAACAACAGACTTTTGAAATTGGCTCTTTTGATTTATCTTTCTTGCATTTTTTAATGACAGAGTAAAACAGTTTTTCATCTGAGTTCAAAATATTTTTCAGATACCAGCGCGTATCAATGCCAGAAAATCTGTGAATTTTTTTGTATGAAGAATCCGGTCGGACATGCGCGGATCCCGGAAAAGTTTTGCGATTTCGGAAGCAATCTCCAGTTGTGCACTGGGATCTTCGGTGGGCGTAAGTACCAGGAAAATCACTTTTGCCAACTTGCCGTCCGGTGCATCAAAATCGATTCCTGTCTCAGAGAGACCGACCACTACCATAGATTCCCGAAGCCCATTGATACGGGCGTGTGGGAGCGCCACTCCGTTGCCTATGCCGGTGCTGAGCGCTTCCTCACGTACCCAGACAGTCGCTTCCACGGTTTGTGCATCCAGGCCTTCCATATCATCGCACACCATCTCTGTCATTTCGTGGATGGCTTCACGACGGGAGGTGGCTTTCATGCCCAGCAGAAAAAGCTTCGGTGATAAGATATTCCGTAGCCTCCGTTTTGTTTCAGTGCGGAGAATCAGCCGCATGGACGGACCGCTCATCAGTGATGTGACAATTGCCATAATGACCAAGGCGACAAACAGTTGTTCATGGATGATTCCTGTTTCCAGGGCGATCATTCCCAGGATGATCTCCATCGCTCCCCGGGAATTCATGGCAAAACCGATTGCCCAAGCTTCACGGTGGGGCATCCCTCCCCATCGAGCGCCTATGAATCCGCCTGCGAGTTTGCATGCACAGGAAATCGAAAGTATTGTCAGAACTAGGGGGAAGTCGAAATGGGTCAGGAAGTTCACCTTAAGACCGATGCTTGCAAAAAACACCGGGGCAAAAATGAACGAAATAAATTTATCAATGATAACGCGGCTTTGTTCTCGCAGGTGGGATGAGTCACCGACCGCTACGCCCACAATAAAGGCGCCGAAAATCGCATGAATCCCGATCCATTCGGTAAACGAAGCTCCGAGCAGCCCTAATATCAGTGCAAAACTCAGTTCACCGCCTGGCCAGCGGGTGTAAGCCTGCACAAACGGCATCACTTTGTGAATCAGCCAGCGGCCGAGCGTAAGCATTGTGCCGGCAAAAGCCAGCGTCAATGTTATGGTCAGCATGATATGGTTGCTGTTCCCGATTGAGTTGCCAATAAGACCTAAAACAACGGCAAAAATGATCCAGCCGATCAGGTCGTTAAAGATAGCCGCGCTAATGACAACCATCCCCAGGTCGCTGCGGTAAAGGTTCATGTCCATAAGTGTTTTAGCAATGACGGGCAGGGCGGAAATCGATATGGCAATGGCTAAAAACAACGCAAATATCAACGGGTCAGCGTCCAGATGACGACCCAGTGCCTCAGGTATAACCAAAGCTGCTGCCAATGCGATAAAAAATGGAATGACAATACTGGTGATCCCGACCTTACATCCGACCTTGCCCTGCTTCCACATGGTTGACAGGTCAACCTCCATCCCGGCCACCAGCAGGAATAACACAATGGCCAGAGTCGCAATCGTTTCCAGAGAAATGAAGTTCAACCCTTGCAGGGGGAAAAGGAACTCATTCAGCCCAGGTGCCAGTCTGCCCAGGATCGTCGGGCCAAGCAGAACTCCAGCGATCAGTTCCCCCACCACCGCTGGCTGATTAAATCGCTGGGCCAGCTCGCCAAGAACGCGGGCCACAAAGAGCAGAACCCCCAAAGAGAGGAACATCACTGTGATATTATGCGATGTCAAAGTTTCCATATTCGTTCAGGATTTTTTCTGTGCAGAAAACATTTCCCGCACCTGACTTGAATTCTTTGTT
>PNOB01000339.1 GCA_013824585.1 Desulfobacterium sp.
GGATGAGTACATGCTTCAGCCCCAGATCTTCAATGGCATTCCGGATCGATGGTGTCAGCCGGGGTGTATCGGTTCGTTTGCATTCGACACCGAACAGTCCGCCTTTCCGCCGGAGAATCAGGTCAAGCTCGGCACCCTGGTGAGTAGCCCAGAAAAAGGCTTCGTCATGAGGTTCAATCTGGTCAAAGTAGTTGACGGATTCCTCGTCAGGCAGCTCCCGGGCCAGCGTGGTTTTCCTACATTGCCGGGGCTCTGCAAGAACCACCACGCGATTGCGGGCAAGCGCGCTTTTCAGGGCAGCGAGTATGGATGTGCGTGGGGGAGATTTGGGTCATGATATATACCATGAAAAACTGACATGCCAAGAAGGAATTTCATGGTATTTTGATTGGCATGGAGGGGATTTTTCAAATTCAAAAACCAAGGGGCTCTGAATAAATAAGAAATTTTTTTTTGAAATCGTATTGTTTTTTTGCCTGTCATCGCCTATAATGGCGACATTGTCCACGCACAATCAGATGTTTGTTTACACTTCCACCAGGCCTTTTTTCCGGCCTATTTCAGTTCACATGAACTGAACAGAACCCTTTACAATAACACTATTTACGAATGGAGGTAGTTATGATGATTTTTAAACGTCTTCCAGAATTGCTTTTTATCATGGTGTTTGTGGTCTTTTTATCCGCAGAAAACAGCAAGGCTGAAACATGGAAAATTACCTCATTGGATTGGCAGCCTTACTCCGGCTCTGATATGGCAAATCAGGGCGAATCAATCAACAAACTTAGAGAACTCTTGAAAAAAGAAGGAATAGAGTTGGTTGTTGATTTTTATCCTTGGGCAAGAGCACAGAAAATGGCTAAAACAAAAGATTATATTGGCTATTTCCCCGCCTGGCCGGAAGAAGTCAAGGAGGGATTTATCGCTTCTTTGCCGGTTGATTGGTCACATATCGGTGTAATGACATACTCGGGATCGAACGCGACCTGGGAAAGCATTGATAAAATGTTTGCGAATTACAGGGTCGGTATTATTGATACCTATGCTTATCCGCAAGATATCGCTGACGCCATGAAAAAATATCCGCATAATACAAAATCAGCCCCGGATGAGCTGTCACTTGTGAAAATGCTTTCTTCAACAAGCCGTTTCGAGGTGGCTCTCACAGATCCAAATGTGATGTTATATTTTGCAAAAAAAAATAACATCAATAATATTCAGGTTCTTAACCAGAATATCCAGAAAAAGGAGTTGGTCATATCGTTCCGACAGGGTGAGGACAACATCAAGAGGATCGAGTTGTTACAAAAAATCCTGAAATGAACCTTGATTACATTATCTTTGACCTCAGTTGGATTCAATAACACTCCTCATGCTTATTTTGTTAAATATAGACACAGGAGCCAATTTCAAAAGTCTGTTGTTGTAGTTCCGGCGAAAACTAGACACACAGTGAAGCGTAGCGCTATCCAGTATTTTCGGCTCTTTTCTGGGCACTGACTTTCGCCGGTGTGACGCTTTTTAATCGTTTTGAAATTGGCTCACAGGCTCAATCTTTGTTTTTATCGGCCGATCATAGTCAATAGAGGCGGTTTTTTATCACTTCCGAGAACAAAGGAGGAATATGGGCCAACTGATTGATTTTAAAAAATATGTGATGGAAAGAAGAAAAAATGATTCCTCTTCTGATTTATCCACCCTGCTGAAACAGGCGGTGATGCTTCGAAAGCAGCGCGTGGCGAACCGTGAGGGTATCCAGATCACGGATGCCAAAAAGCTGAAAACCTTGTTCGAGGCTGGTATTGCCGATATTTTGATCCGTCGTCACCATGTAAATTCTGATTTTTTCCTATGCGGCAATTATATTTCCAGTCTCTTGAGCAGTGTTGTCAATACCACACCTGAAAGCTGGTTTGTTATTGATTTTATTATGGAAAGTCTTGAAACAAACAACCCACGGCGAATTCAGGAAGGCGCCAATGTCTGCTTTCTCATCTGCGCGGTTTTCCGGGAAAGGAGCGGACTGCGCGCCATGCGCTACGAAGATTACGAAAAAATGGGTATCGGCCTGTTTTATCAGTATTACGGCCAAACCGGCGCCGAGATCGGCTATCATATGAGCCGGCAATACCGAATCATGGTGACGGTCACAGATGAATGTATCCATACAATATAAAAATTGCACAAGTTGCATAGTTTTTTCTTGACAAGTTATGTTGACTTCGCATAAATAGCACAATATGCTAAAGCCAATATTTGAATATGATTGTCTGGTTCTTGGCTGCGGAAATCCCCTGATCGGGGATGATGGCTTTGGTCCGGCGGTTATTCAATATCTGGAAGAACATCATCAAATACCGGATACCATAGCAACAATCGACTGCGGAACATCCATCCGGGAACTCCTTTTCGATATTCTGCTGTCCCCTCGAAAACCCTGTAAGATAATCATCATTGACGCTACCAGCAGTTCGGGGTTCACAGCCGGAGAAATCAGGGAAATCAACATCGATCAGATCCAGCCTGAAAAAATCTGCGATTTCTCTTTGCATCAGTTCCCCACCACGAACATGTTAAAGGAATTAAAGGAAGAAAGTCCCATTGATTTGAAAGTATTTGTTGTTCAGGTGACAACCCTGCCCGACGAGGTCACGGTCGGACTTTCAGAGCCGGTTCAATCGGCTGTTCCAAGAATGTGCGCAAGGATCATGGAGGAAATCGGCTTAACACCAATCTGACGGAGGTTTGCATGATCGCAATCCATGTTGGTCGACTCGCCCGGAAACTCGGTGTGCACCGCAACACCGTAACGAACTGGATCAACTCCGGCAAGCTGAAGGCCACGGCCACGGTTGGAAAAAAATACCTGATTGATCAAAACGTGTTCCGGATTTTCTGCCAGGAGCACGGCATTTCTGAAAATATCCTACAGGAGCTGATCGGCAACGAAACGGTTCCTTCAAAGGGTGACCTTCCCTTCACCCAAAACCTTAATTTCAACAGCAAAGAGGTGACTATGTCAGCAAAGCCCATCGGATCAGTATTGGTAGTGGGTGGTGGAATCGCCGGCATGCAGGCAACGCTGGATCTGGCCAACTCCGGTTATTTTGTCCACCTGGTGGAAAAGAGTTCCGGAATCGGCGGAGCCATGGCCCAGCTTGACAAAACCTTCCCCACCAACGACTGCGCCATGTGAATCATCTCCCCCAAACTGGTCGAGGTCGGCCGGCATTTAAATGTAAATCTACTGACGTTGTCGGAAGTTATTGATGTTTCCGGCGAAGTTGGAAATTTCGCCGTCAAGGTCAAGAAGAATCCACGTTACATCGATATGGAAAAATGCATTGCCTGCGGCTTGTGTGCCCAGAAATGCCCCCGCAAGGTGGATGACGAGTTCAATCTGGGGTTGAACCAGCGCACCTCTGCCTATATCAAATACGGCCAGTCTGTGCCCTTGAAATACGCCATCGACGGCGAAACCTGCATCTATCTCAAACGCGGAAAATGCAAGGCTTGTGAAAAATTCTGTCCCACTTCCGCCATCAATTTCGAAGACCAGGAGGAGATCGTCGACCTGAATGTGGGCGCTGTCATCCTGTCTCCGGGTTTCAAGCCTTTTGACCCGTCTGGATTTGACTTCTATGGTTACGGGAAAATCCCGGATGTGGTCACCAGCCTGGAGTATGAACGTTTGCTATCCTCCGGCGGACCGTGCATGGGCCATCTTGTACGTCCATCGGACCACAGGGAACCCAAAAGTATTGCCTGGATTCAGTGCGTGGGCTCGCGCAATACCAACCGGTGCGAGAACGGCTACTGTTCAAGCGTCTGTTGTATGTATGCCATCAAGGAGGCTCTGGTAACCGCGGAGCATATTTCCGGCGATGAACTTAAGCAAAGTATTTTCTACATAGATATCCGCAGCCACGGAAAGGATTTTGATCGATTCTACGAGAGTGCCAAGTCCAAAGGCGTACGTTTTGTTAAAGCCCGGCCCCACACCATCGAGGCGGGAAAAGACAACTGCGGGGTCACCATGCGCTACGCCCAGGAGGATGGCCGGGTCATGATCGAGCATTTCGATATGGCGGTGCTTTCCATCGGGTTGGAACCGACAACGGACGTCAAGCAATTGGCAGACATTTTTAAACTTGAACTTAACCAATATCGTTTCGCCAAGACATCGGACTTCTCCCCGGCCTGCTCCAATCGGCCGGGAGTTTATGTAGCCGGCGCCTTTCAGACCCCCAAGGCCATCCCGCGCGCGGTGACGGAGGC
>PNOB01000340.1 GCA_013824585.1 Desulfobacterium sp.
AACCTTTTAAAGCCGCAGAGGATTGACCTCCTGCGAACCCAGGGATAAACAAAGGGACAGATCCTGTTATTAAAGAAAACAGCAGTTCCAATTGTTCTCCCATTGAAAACCGTGCATAATCTTCGCCCAGCATAATTTGAGAAAAAAAGGGAATGATCCAATAAAAAAAAATAAATGGTAATAAAAGAAAAGAAAAATAACCAGGCAAATGCTTAAAGTATTTTAAAATAACATGCACATTTATTTTTTTGCTATTGAAATCGTTCATGGAAACCTTATTTTCTTCCTGTCACATGAGCACATCTATCAATATCTGTATCTCTTTGATTTTGATGAAAAATGAGATAACATAATTCCGATTGACTGACAAGAGATATGGTTTGAAAGAAATAAGTAATTAGGGAGAGGTCTTTTTTGACCATTTAGAGAGAATGTAAAAAAAGGGGGGGGGCTTAAATATTATGATTACAGGATTTTTCTTGTCATATTTTTATGAAAACGATATTAAAAGTTGCATTTTTGAAATAGTCTTCTAAAAATTGAGTGATCCCAAAAATCAGGGGAAGCAGTCCACGAAAAATAATATTTATCGTTACCATTACATTTGAAGAGGTAGGCATGACAATCGACGTAAAGCAGATCAGTGAAAAAGTGCAGATGGAAAGCCCGGTGATCCGCCGGATACGGGATGAGATCCACAAGGTGATTGTCGGTCAGGAAAAGTTGATTGATGGTTTGTTGATCGCGCTTTTCTGCAACAATCATGTCCTAATCGAAGGGGTTCCGGGGCTTGCCAAAACACTTTCGGTTACGACCCTTGCCGGAATGATTCAGGCGACCTTTCGGAGGATTCAGTTCACGCCGGATCTGCTGCCGGCAGATGTTATCGGAACATTGATCTATAATCCCAAAACCGGTGATTTTTTGACCAAAAAAGGCCCCATCTTTGCTAATATTGTCCTGGCGGATGAAATCAATCGTGCGCCTGCAAAGGTACAGAGTGCTTTGCTTGAGGCCATGCAGGAGCGCCAGGTTACGATCGGAGATACAAGCTATGGTCTGGATGATCCGTTTTTGGTGATGGCGACACAGAATCCCATTGATCAGGAAGGGACATATCCGCTTCCGGAAGCGCAGGTGGACCGGTTCATGTTCAAACTCAAGGTTTCTTACCCCACAAAGGCACAGGAACACCTGATTCTGAAAAAAATGGCGCGATCTGTTCCTCAGACAGATGTGGAACCGGTCATGTCGCCGGATGATATCCGAAGGCTCCGGGCGCTTTCCGATGAAATTTATATGGATGAAAAAATAGAGGAATATATTGTCAATCTTGTAGAAGCCTCGCGAAATCCGGATGCATACGGGCTTGATATCGGTCAGTTGATACGATATGGCGCTTCTCCGCGTGCAACCATTTTTCTCGCCATGGCATCCAGAGCAAATGCCTTGCTGGAGGGCCGTGGGTATGTCACGCCTCAGGATGTAAAAACAGTGGCCATGAATGTGTTGCGGCACAGGATTGTGGTAACCTATGAGGCGGAAGCAGAAGAAAAAACATCGGAAGATATTGTTGAACAGATCCTTCAGAGTGTTGATGTGCCATGATACCGGAAGAGCTTGTAAAAAAAATTCGGTATATCCAGATTTATACAAGTAAGGCAGTCAACGACTCCCTTGCCGGTGAATATGAAAGTGTTTTCAAGGGCAGGGGCATGGAGTTTGATGAGGTCCGGGAATACCAGATCGGGGATGAGATCCGTTCCATAGATTGGAATGTCACTGCCCGGATGGGAGAACCGTATGTAAAACGGTTTGTCGAAGAAAGAGAGCTGACCGTCCATTTTCTCGTGGATTTATCCGCATCCGGAGATTTCGGAAGCAGAAAAAAATTAAAGAATGAGGTTGCTGCCGAGCTTTGTGCGCTTCTTTCGTTTTCGGCCATCAAGAACAATGACAAGGTCGGGTTGATTGTTTTTACAGACCAGATCGAAATGTTTATTCCTCCTGCCAAAGGGACCAGCCATGTTTTAAGACTTATCCGTGAATTGCTACAGTTTAAGCCCAAACAGGAAAAAACAGATATCGCTTCGGCCATTGATTATCTGGATCGGGTTACCCACAAGAAGAGTGTTGTGTTTCTGGTCTCTGATTTTATTGGGCAGAATTTTGAGAAAAAGCTGCGGATCATTGGTCGACGTCATGACCTCATTGCTGTTTCGATTACCGATCCGCATGAGATCCGTTTGCCGGATGTGGGCTTGATAGAACTTGAGGATTCAGAAACCGGAGAAATGTTTCTGTTCGATACAGGCAGTGCAATGGTTCGAAAGCAGTATGAAAAGCATGGACGGGAAAGACAGCAAAACCTGAAAAAACTGTTTCAGTCCATGGGTATTGATCAGGTTGAAATTTTTACAGATGGCAATTATGTCTTTGATCTTGTGCGGTTTTTCCGGACAAGGGAAAGACGCAGGAATGTTAATGTATGATGTTACACCCCCCCTGGCCCCCTCAAGGGGGGAATTGTTGGCTGTGCCCCCTTTAAGGGGGGAATGCCATAAAAAGGGGGGGGATTTATGAGGAGTGTGTGATGCCAAATACGACTGAGATCTCCGGTGTAATCCTTGCCGCTGGAAGAGGGATGCGTGCTTATCCGAAAACCAAATATATTCCAAAAGCCCTGCTTGAAGTGGATGGAAAACCCCTGATCGAGAGAAATATCGAAATCATGCGGGATCAGCTTGGCGTAAAAAAAATCATTGTTGTTGTCGGCCATTATGGCAACCAGATACCGGAATACCTCAATCAGAAAAATATGGGGGTTGATTTCAGCTTTGTGGTTCAGAAACAGCAAAAGGGTATCGGTCATGCATTGCTGATGGTGGAAGAGCATATTAAGGAAAACCGATTTGTCGTTATGCTTGCTGATGAATTCTATCTGGATTCAAATCATCGGGATATCCTTGGAATAGTGGACCAGGGCACAGAAGCGGATGCAGTGCTGCTGTTCAAGCAGGTGACCAACCCTTCTTTGATTTCCAAGAATTTCACCGGAAACATCCAGCAGGGAAGGGTACGTTCCCTGATTGAAAAACCGGAAAATCCAACAACAGATCTGCTGGGTGTGGGAACATATTTTTTGAATCAAAAGGTTTTTCAATATATCAAACAGACACCTCCATCCGAGTTAAGGCAGGAAGTCGAGATCACAGATGTTCTCTCCAATATGGCAAGACAGGAAGTAGTGATGGCCTGCATGCTGGAGGGCAAATACCTGAACGTGAACAATACAGATGATCTGAATCAGGCTAACTATCTGATCCGGGAAAAGATGTTTTCCAGATACAAGGTCAGTGTTGTGATTCCTGCCTATAATGAAGAAAAAACAATTGAAGGGGTGGTTCAGGATTTTAAAAGCCACGGGGTGGTGAATGAGGTTGTGGTTGTGGATAACAATTCAATGGACAGAACCTCTGAAATAGCGGAAAAAGCCGGAGCACGGGTTGTTCTTGAAATGGAGCAGGGATACGGATGCGCATTGCGGCGGGGTCTTGACGAGGCCACTGGAGATATTATTATTCTCACAGAAGCGGATGGTACCTTTCGTTCCAAGGATGTTCCAAAGTTCATGGAATACCTCAAGGATTGTGACATGGTGATCGGTACCCGGACCACACGGCAGATGATTGAGCAGGGTACGAACATGAAGGGCCTTGTACGCTGGGTCAATGTGATTTTCGGAAAAATTATAGAATTGCTGTGGTGGAATCAGGAACCCCGGTTCACGGATGTTGGATGTACCTATCGGGCCATATGGAAATCCAGTTATCAGCGGATACGGCCTTTGCTCAGTGCAAGAGGGCCGGAGTTTGCTCCGGAGATGATGATTGCGGTGCTGATATGCAAGCAAAGAATTATTGAGATCCCGGTATCCTATCTTCAGCGTTTGGGCGGGGAATCCAAACACTCAGGTCAGTTTTCAGCACTTGCCCGAACAGCCTATAAAATGATGAAGGTGATATTGAAATATCGTTTTTTTGCCGGAATTGTTTCTGAGATTCAGGCCCGGTTTCATACAGGCAGGTTTGTGGGGAAGTAGGGTTGCCGCTGGCTGGTTGGCCGGTTGGCCGGTTGGCCCGTTTGCCAGTTAGCCGGTTTGCCTGTTGGCCTGTTGGCCGGTGATCAGATTGGTGTGTTAATTTGATTTTGAAAAGTCAGAAAATGAAA
>PNOB01000341.1 GCA_013824585.1 Desulfobacterium sp.
ACATGAAATTGGACGATTTCTTCAAGATAGTTGTTTCCCCACTTCTGATCTGAAAGAACGAGATCATATCGGAGGCCGGAGGATATAAAGACCTTTTTTACTCCTTTTATTTTTTTTAGTTTTCTGAGCAGTTGGATCTGCCTTTTGTGATCCGGTCTAAGGTTAGGACAGATAGCAGGGAATAAACATCTTTTGTCGGTACATGCACCTTTGATGATTTTTTTTTTACATTCAAAACCATACATATTGGCAGTCGGTCCCCCGGCATCCAGTATATTGCCATGAAAATCATTGTACTTGGTAAGCTGCGTTGCTTCTTTTGCAATGGATTCCTCACTCCGCCATCTTACAGTTCGACCTTGATGTACTGTAACGGAGCAGAAATTACATTCACCATAGCAGCCACGGTGAGTTGTTAAAGAGAATTTGATTGTTTCTAATGCTTTTACCGGGCCATCTTTTTTATGAATCGGGTGAAGATCCCTTTGAAAATCTAAATTATAAACAGCGTCCAGTTCACTCTGGGAAAGATAGGTGTTCGGAGGATTTTGAATCAGATATCGGTCTCCATACTGCTGGTACAATCCCTTTCCGGTTAAAGGGTCGCAGTTGTTGTAAAAAAGGGTGAACATCGCGGAGAAAGCAGTTTTATCCTTTGCTACCGTCGGAAAGTCAGGAAGTTTCAGATAGTCTGGATGGATCGTTTTGGAAAGATAGGAAAGACCTTTAATATCCTGATAGTTTTGTTTATGTTTCAGCCGGTCTGCCAGTTCTAAAACGGTTTTTTCCCCCATTCCATAGACCAGAATATCTGCCTTGGCATCAAGCAGGATGGATTTTCGAATTTGATTTGACCAGAAATCATAGTGAGCGATACGCCTCAGGCTGGCTTCAATGCCACCGATCACAATCGGTTTTGTTTTTTTGAAAAAGCGCCTGACAAGGTTGGAATAAACAATTACTGCACGATCCGGTCGTCTGGTATTGAGACCGCCTGGGGTAAAATCATCCTGTTTTCGCTTTTTTTTTGAGGCTGTATAATTTGCAACCAGAGAGTCAATATTACCGCCGGTTATACCCCAGAAAAGTTCAGGTTCCCCAAACCGCTTGATGTCCAAACCGGTATGGATGTCCGGCTGGGCAATGATACCCACCCGATACCCTGCATTCATGAGTACCTTCCCAATGACGGCAACCCCGACAAACGAGCTGTCGATGTAAGCATCACCGGTTATCAATATGATATCCAGTTTGTCCCAGCCCAGATTGGCTGCTTCATGAGGTGTTGCGGGGATAAACATTTTATTCCCGTACCAATTCACCGGCATCGGAAATTTTTTGGGTCACGACTTTTGGATTGCCATGATAGGTAACGGTTCCAGCGCCCGTGATCATCGCATTTAGTTTTTCAGAGGCATAAACAGTTGCTTCTCCAGCTCCGCCGGACTGAATATTCACTTCTTCAGCATGGAGATTCTCCGCTTCCATATCAGCAGCATCGGATAAGTTTGCAATCATGGTTTTGGCTTTTCCCGATAACTGTATGTTGCCTGCATCATCCATTACGATTTCCAGCTTATTGGCTTGTATTTTTGAGTACGAGATATCATTTGCTCCGGATGATTGGATTTTTTTGATATCTTTGCCTGTAATATGGATTGCAAGCGACAGTTTGGTGCAGATGGATCGATCCGCGTAGATGTAGAGAGTGCCTTTCTGAACCTTTGTGATGATATAAGGCAATAAATTTGTATCTGTGGTAACTGTCAGAGCTTGCTCCTGTTGGTTTTGAATATCAACATTAAAAGCACCCTGGATATCCACAGCATGAAAAGCCTCCACCTTTCTTATTTCTGAATCCTTATGATTGTTGCCATGGACACATTCTCCTGGGTAGGCTTGTTGGGTCAGAGATAAAAACAGCAAAAAGGTGATGGAAACAATTTGGTAACGGATTTGAAACATATGCGGCTCCGGCTTTCTGTTATTGGGATGTTGGTATCGTGTCAGAAGCGTTTATTACACTTTTGAGTCCAAGAAGACAAGATAAAAGGTAACGGTTCGAAACGATTTGACAATATATCTCAATTTCTCTATGATTCCATATTATTGATGTCCACCTGAAATAAAAAGACAAAATCAACTATCAGGAGTTACTTGTGAAGCCGGTATGCAGATTTTTTCCCATCGTTGATTCTCATCATCAGCAAGATCAATCCGAAGATTATATTGAGAAGTCAATCACTCCTGAATCCTGGAAACTGCTTATCGTGGATGATGATGATGATGTCCATGCGCTGACCAGGATGGCACTTCGTGATTTTACTTTTGAAGGAAAGGGCGTCACCTGTATCAGTGCAAAGTCAGGTAATGAAGCCAGACGATTGATTGGCGAGCATCCGGATACAGCTCTGATTCTGCTGGATGTAGTAATGGAAACCGATGATGCTGGTTTAAAATTGGTTCGGTTTATCAGAGAGGATTGGGGGAATAGCATTGTGCAGATTGTTTTGCGTACCGGGCAGTCAGGATTGGTCCCGCAGAGAGAAGCGGTCTATAAATATGATATCAACGGATATTCGTCCAAGGTCGAGTTGACTGCTGAAAAAATGTTCTCAATTGTAACCGCTTCTTTCCGGGCATACTGGATGGCTTATTCATTAAACCTGCTCAATAATCGGTTGAAGAAGGAACTCATTGAACGAAAGCGCGCAGAGGAAGAGGTTCGCCGTTTGACCCGGTTTCAAGAGATTGTGATCGATAATGCGGACATCTGGCTGGATGTAAGAAATTTGAAGGAAGATACCGTAATATGGAACAAAGCTGCAGAAAGAATAAGCGGGTATGATCGAGATGAAGTGATCGGGAATCATAACATTATGAATTGGCTGTATCCTGATGCATCTGATTTGAAGAATATGCAGCAGAGGCAGGTCAGCATTTTGAAAGATCGTTCATCCTTGAATTCTTTTGAAAATTCCATTCGATGCAAAGATGGACAACGCCGTGTAATTTCTTGGAATTTACATGGATTGAAAGATGATACCGCCAACCAGATTGGAATCGTTTCGTTGGGAAGGGATGTCACGGAACAGCGCCTTCTGGAGGAACAACTCGGTCAGATGAGAAAAATGCAGGTCGTTGGAAGGATGGCAAGTGGTTTTGCAGAGGATTTTACAAGCCTGCTGACGGTTATCAGGGGGTACTGCGATCTTGCGACTTCCAGGTTAGGCCCTACAGAAAGGATCTATGGACATCTCCGTCAGATTGACAAAGCAGCCGAGCGGGCAGAAGTTTTAACAAAAAAGATTTTATCCTTTGGTAAAAATCATCGATTGTCCTTACAGCCGGTAACGTTAAATCTGTTAATCAAAGATACACAAAAAATGTTGGAACGTCTTATCGGAAAGAAAATTGATCTCATTCTCCAGTGCGATCCGCTGATCAAAAACATTGAGGCAAATCCTGTAAAAATTGAACAGATGCTCATGAATCTTGTTATGAATTCAATAGAAGCAATGCCTCAAGGGGGAGTACTGACAATCGCTACAAAAGAAATGAATATCCGTGAATCCAGTCAGATCAAGGGTATTGCCGGGATGAAATCCGGGGATTATATTGAGTTTAAAATCACGGATACTGGAATCGGGATGACACAAGAAACAAAAGAGCAGATGTTTGAGCCTTTTTTTTCCACAAAAGAACAGGGAAAGGGAGAGGGCTTAGGCCTGTCAGCAGTTTATGGGATTGTAGCCCAGTGTAAGGGTCATATCATTGTCGAGAGTGAGCCTGGAAAAGGGACAACCATTATTATTTATTTTCCATGTTTTGATCAAAAAAACAGCTTGACGGATTCATCCCCTCTGATTCCGGAACAGCTTTCCGGTACAGAGACGATCCTTATTGTTGAAGATCATCCGGGTGTACTTGAATCAACATCGGAAACATTAAGCATGTATGGATATCATGTTCTTAAAGCCTCTACTGCGGAGGATGCCGTAACAATTTGTAAAGAGAGTGAGATCAGCATCGATCTTCTGATCGTCGATGTGATGATGCCGAAGATGAGCGGTATGCAGATTGTTAACAGGATACATAAGGTCTGCCCAGATACGAAAGTACTATATATGTCCGGGTATAGTAATCAGATTATCAGCAAACAAGGAATACTGGAGCCAGGCTATGATTTTATTCAAAAACC
>PNOB01000342.1 GCA_013824585.1 Desulfobacterium sp.
ACGTGCCTGAAAAGGCGGCATTCCGGATCAATTGATGGTAAAAGCGAATGGCTTCACCGTAATTTTCCACTGACAGCCGCTCATTCACTCCATGGATTCCGGCAAGGTCCTCTTTTGTCAGCCGCCATGGAAAGAAGAGAAGAACATTTTCCGATATCCCTGTATAGTGCTGTGAATCGGTCCCTCCGACCACAATTCCGGGTGCAACGATTGCATCCGGGAATATCTGGTGAATGGTCTTCTGCATCATCTGAAAACTTTTGCTTTCCGTATTGTTCATCGGGGTCGGTTTTTTTTCGATAAATCCGGTCTTCGTGATTTCAATATTCGGATTATCAATGGTTTTCCTTACATGATCTAAAACCGTTTGAATTGTTTCTCCTGCGCGCATCCGGAAGTTTACCGTGGCGCTTGCCTTCTGGGGCAGAACATTTTCCTTGATGCCCCCTTCTATCATGGTCACAGCAGTTGTGGTTCTCAATAACGCATTACTGGGCGGAGCAGATGTTAATTTCTTTTCAATCAATGGTTGAAACAGCCATAAATTCGCAAACAGCATTCTGGTAGGGAAGGACATTTCCGGGGCAATATAGTCAAACATCTGTTTCTCAGGTCCGTCAAAGCTTACCGGAAACTGATTGTTCTCGAGTCTTTGAACCGCTTCACATAAAATGCCGATGGCCGTATGTCTGGGAGGCATGGAGGAGTGGCCGCCTTCCTCTCTTACGGTAAGAGTAAGACAGAGATATCCTTTTTCCATAATACCGATCCCTGCGAGCGGTCTGGAAGTGCCCGGTATCATGTTGTAAACAATCGGAAGCCCTTCATCCACCACCAGTACCGGTTGAATTCCTCTCTGTTTTAAGAGATCTGCGATTTTCGCATTTCCCATTTTCCCACCCACCTCCTCATCATGACCAAAGGCAAGATAAATAGTCCGCTGGGGAGTTTTACCTTCTGAAATCATCATTTCAACAGCTTCCATCGTTGCAAACAGGGTGCCCTTGACATCCAGCGAACCTCTTCCCCAGATATATCCCTCTGCCACTGTTCCGGAAAAGGGCGGATATTTCCATTGTTTTTTTATGCTGGATTCGACCGGTACAACATCGGTATGGCTCATCAGGATCAGCGGTTTTAATTGGGAATTGCTGCCTTTCCAAGTGTACAGAAGACTGAGTTCACCGACAACTTCTTTTTCCAAAACCGAATGAGCAAGCGGAAACTGCTCTTCCAGATAGCGAAAAAAACCGAAAAACGCTTCCGGGTTCAGCTTATCCGATTCTTGATGGGATATTGTCTGAAACCGCAGACCGCCGGCAAGCCTGTCTGCAACCTTCTGCAAATTAAATGATATCTCATCTGGCTTTTCGGGAGTCATCTGTTTGGATGGAAACCGAATGGTGTTGAATACCAAAATGGTTACCAGGAGAATCAGTGCGGCGCCCAAACCTTTAAAAATCAGACTGGTTGGGTACCTGCCCGTTGGATGTTGATTCATGTCAATGTCACCTTATTGGATGTTGGGATATTCATTTATATTTTCAGTTCTCTTCTGGATATCGGCTTTCGCCGGTGTGACGCTTTTTGATAGTTTTGAAATTATCTTTATCGGCATTCAATAAAAAATCGTCTTACTCTTGATCCAGCGCTTTTCTGACTTTTACGGCCAGGTCCTTTCTGGAAAATGGCTTATGGATAAAGTGAACCTTATCGTCCAGAACGCCATGATGGGCAATGACATCGGCTGTATAGCCTGACATAAACAGGCTTTTCAGTTTCGGGTTGAGGGCTTTGAGTTGTCTGTATAGATCACGGCCGTTCATTTCGGGCATAATCACATCGGTCATCAGCAAATGAATCTCCCCGGCATGATACCCGGCAAGGTGGATTGCCTCGTCCGGCGTATTCGCGGTCAGCACAGTATAACCCATTGTTTTGAGCATGGCTTTGCCCAGTTTTAAGATTACTTTTTCATCTTCGACCAGCAGTACTGTCTCCACGCCGGTGGGTGTTTCAGTTGATACAACTTTTTCATTCGCGGTTGCCTCTGCCAATGGATAGCGCGGGAGGTATATTTTGAAAGTGCTGCCTTGTCCAGGCTCGCTGTACACGTTGATAAAGCCCTCGTTCTGTTTTATGATGCCGTATATTGTAGCAAGCCCCAGGCCGGTTCCCTTGCCTACATCTTTAGTGGTAAAGAAGGGCTCGAAGATATTTGCCAGCGTCTCCTTATCCATGCCGCAACCGTTATCGCTGAAGTCCAGCAGCACATATTCGCCAGGTTTAAAACCAGCATGGATTTCACAATAATCTGCATCAAGCACGATGTTTGCGGTTTCGATGGTAATTTTGCCAACATCCTTTATCGCGTCCCGGGAGTTGACTGCAAGGTTGGCCAGAAGCTGGTCGATCTGGGATGGGTCCATTTTCACCGGCCACAGATCGTCAGCAGGTTTCCAGAGCAGGTCGATGTCCTCGCCGATCAGATGCCGTAACATCTTTAGTATGTTTGTAATGGTGTCGTTAAGGTCTAAAATCTTGGGGGAGATGGTTTGTTTTCTGGCGAATGCCAAAAGCTGCCGGACCACTTCAACGGAACGTTGGCCGGCAGAAATGATTTCCTGTATGTCGTAACGGACAGGATCGGAAGGTTGGAGTTTGTCCAACGCCATATCCGCGTAACCCAGGATGATGCTCAGCATGTTGTTGAAATCGTGGGCAACTCCGCCCGCCAACCGTCCAATAGATTCCATCTTCTGTGCCTGCTGGAGCTGGGTTTCGAGTTTGATCTTCTCCTCTTCGGCCCGTTTGCGATCGGTGATGTCGAGAATTGACCCTTCCAGTAGTCCCTGTTCCCGATAGAGCCGCAGGGATGTGAGGCAGTTTCTGACTTCACCCAGCCGTTTGTTCAGCATTCTATATTCAAACCCTGACACGTGTCCTTCCGCAACAAGCATTTTGACCATCTCCTCGCGCTCTTTCGGGTCTGCCCAGAGATTCACCGATGGTTTTCCCAGCGTCTCCTCTATCGTCATTCCAACGATATCGAGAAATCTGCGGTTAACTTCCAAGACCTCCGATCCGTCAAGCCTTGACCTGAATATTCCGACTTCGGCATTATTGAAGAGGTTCCTGTATATTTCCTCCCGCTCCTGCAGCGCCTTTTCCGATCTTCCTATGGCCAGGTGAGTTTTAACACGAATCAGGAGTTCCTCAATCTGAAATGGTTTGATGATGTAGTCTGCTGCGCCCAATTGTAATCCTTCCACCCATTCTGCTGTTTTAGCAAAAGCGCTGATCAGGATGATGGGAATGTGCCGCGTTTCTTCGCGTGCCTTGAGACGTCGGATTACCTCAAAACCATCCATGCCCTTCATGCGGACGTCCAGCAGAATCAAATCCGGCGGGTTGGTCGCCACAGCGCTCAGCGCCAATTCACCGCTGTCGGCAGGACGAACCTGGTAGCCTTCCGGGGTCAGTATATCAATCAGCAACTCCAGCGAATCGTGAGTGTCGTCTACAGCCAGGATAGTCGCTTTGTGGTTCATACAGTACCCTTTCTTTTTAATGTAGAGCTTTGAAATGATTGCAATGCCTGTAAAATGACGGTGTATTGGAACCGGTCTGCATGATTTTCCAGAAGTCTGCCCAGCGCGCCCAAGAGAAATTTCCTGGCAAGAACAGCGATGGCCATGGCCAGCAGGATAGTTTTCAGGAATAACTCCGGTTGGTTTTTCAAATACATATAATCACCCAAAGGAGAGGCATTTTTTTTAGGGGGGAGTACAGGCTTGCTACATTGTGCCTGCAAGATGGGTCTTGGGCAAGTTCACACTTGCCATAGTACACTCAAATTTCAGTGCACTTTGAAAACGATATTCTTCATTTATTGATGGGTTATCATACCCTGAACATCTATTTTTTTCAATACAAGTTTTTTTTAAAAACCGTCATTCATCTGTTGACACAAAGGTTTGTTTTATGGATATTACCTTTTTACCTTAAATATGGAGGATCAGATGAAACGGTTTCCGGTATTTTTTCAGTTATATTGCTGCATTGCATTTGGAATCTTGTGTCTTGTTGTTTGTATGAGCGGATCTGCGGAAGCAAAAGGATGGCGTTTTCCGGTCGGGCTTACGGGCGTGACCGG
>PNOB01000343.1 GCA_013824585.1 Desulfobacterium sp.
GAGCCAATTTCAAAAGTCTGTTGTTGTAGTTCCGGCGAAAACTAGAATTCAGCATTTTCGGCTCTTTTCTGGGCACTGACTTTCGCCGGTGTGATGCTTTTTAATCGTTTTGAAATTGGCTCCTCATTTTAAAGTCATTTTGGCGACCAATGATATTGAGATATTTTTAAATGAATATATTGAATGCAACCCTGTGTGTCAATCCGGAAAAAAATGGCTTGTATTTTAGAAAGATCCTTATTTTTTATAATTTATTTTTCGATGAATGAATAAAATATGCACACCTTTTCTGAAGAAAATTGACATATGGTGTAAGTCTGCTATACTATTCATGATGATTCATCCCCCTTTTCCCAGAATCCATTAACGATATGGCAATGAAAGTTTGTCAACACAATAAAATCAGGGCCACATCCATAATGTCTGTCGAGGAGATTGAATGAAGAGAGAATTCAGTATCTCCCTTAAAATATGGCTCAGTTTGAGCATTCTTGTATTCGGATATATGATCTCCATGGTATTGGGCTTTGTGCTGGGCCAGAAAATGGAATTACGCCTGAATATCGCATCCGAGCATCTATTCCCGGCAACCCGACAGAGTCAGCTTGCACTGCTGGCGTTTAAAGAACAGATAAAATACTATGACGATGCCGTTGTGCTGGGAGAGCCATCCTTTATCGATTCTGCTGAATACAAGGCCAACAATGTGCGAAATGCCCTGGAAATTATTATCAGTCTGGATGGAATCCCGCAGGATAAAAAGGAAGGTTTGAAAAAGACACTGGATCGTTTTAATGAATTCACTGCTTCCTCATTGACCGTGTATACAAAATTAAGTTCCTTTCTGGACTCATCCGATGATTTTGAAGGCTATAATACCTCGGAAAAAGATATGCTGTTAAGAGGAAAAGCCTATAAGCTTGCCCAGGATACAAAGGATCTTCGAATTGAACTTACAAACTGGTCCAATGAATTCGCAGACCTGTTGAAAAGAGAGCTTTCCGACATCAGCCTGAGTACGATGCGGCAACGGTATCTGGGTTTGATTGTTTTTGCTGTGGTTGTCGTAACCGCTTTGTCCCTGATTGCGATTATTGTAAAACGTTCCATCAGCCGGCCTTTGGAAAAGACATTCATGCTGGAAAAGGCTGTTGAACAATCCATCGATGGTATTTTTGTATCGGATCTGTCCGGGAAGATCAGTTTTGTCAATCAGGCATGGGCAAAAATGCATCAATATTCCCAGTCTGACCTGATTGGAAAGCATATCTCCTTTTTCTTTTCAGAAGAGCATTTTCAAGCCGATGTCATTCCTTTTCTGAAAAATGTGGAACAGGAAGGCGCATACGCTGGGGAAATAAGACATAGGAAGCAGGATGGCGAAGAATTCATTTCGATGATGACAGCCACCTTGATGAAGGAAAATGTTCGTGAGCATACAAGATTGATGGCTGTTGCCAGAGATATTACCACTCGGAAACAGCAGGAAAGAGAGCTTCTGGAGGCAAAGGATAATGCGGAAGCAGCCAATCGGGCCTTGCAGGAGTCGCTCGAATTTATCAAGAGAACGCAGCAGCATCTGGTAGAGTCTGAAAAAATGGCTTCACTGGGTGGGCTTGTAGCCGGTGTTGCTCATGAAATCAACACACCTGTGGGGGTCGGTGTCACAGCCTCTTCCTTTCTTGAAGATAAGACAAAGGTTTTCAGTGAGAAGTTAAAAAACGGTGATCTGAAACGTTCTGACCTTGAAAAATATCTGGGTGTTGCCACAGAAGCCTCTTCCATTATCCATAAAAATCTGAACCGGGCGGCAGACCTGATCAGAAGCTTTAAACAGGTTGCTGTGGATCAATCCGGAGAAGTGAAAAGGACATTTAAATTAAAACAATATACCGACGAATTGTTTATCAGTCTTCGTCCGAAACTGAAACGCACTTCTCATAAGGTTCAGATTCACTGCCCTGACAACCTTGCAATTGACAGTTTTCCGGGTGTTTTTTCCCAGATTATTACCAATTTTGTTTTTAATTCTCTTACCCATGGTTTTGAAGAAAAGGAAGAAGGTCTGATCACACTGGATATATGGGAGGAAGAGGGGGATCTCTATATCATTTATAAAGACAATGGGAAGGGAATGGAAGAAATAACGTTAAAAAAAATATTTGATCCATTTTTTACAACAAAAAGAGGTCAGGGCGGGACAGGCCTGGGCATGCATATTGTTTATAACCTTGTAACCATAACACTGGGCGGGCAGATAACCTGTCAAAGTTCACCCGGAAACGGGACACAGTTTTCGATCCGGATACCGATTTGAAAAGCTCAGGTCAAAAAACAAACAGGTGATGATTCTTGACTTACCCTATCCCATATAATAGTCTTTCCGCGACAGCAGGTTCGGCGGTAACCAATGAATATTTCAACAAGAGCGGGCAATCATGAATACAAACACGGCATCGGAACACCATGGGGAAAAACTGGTGAATCTTCTTTGTGAAGAAGAAAAGAATATCAAATTGAAACAACTGGCCATGAGTTTGCCGGATATTATCCTGAATGATCGTCAACTTTGTGATCTTGAGCTTCTTGCAACAGGGGCTTTCTCTCCCCTGGAAGGATTCATGAATCGATCAGACTATGAATCGGTTCTGGATCGAATGCGGCTGCAGAACAACCTTCTCTGGCCGGTTCCGGTGTGTCTGGATATCACGGAAAACATCGCCCGCAGCATTGAATCCGGACAATCGGTTGCCCTTCGTGATCCTGAAGGATTCCTTCTGGCAGTGATGCATGTGGAAGATGTATGGCGTGCGGATAAAAAAAAAGAGGCAGAGACTGTTTACGGAACCATGGATGTTGATCATCCAGGAGTTGATTACCTGCTGAATATTTCAGGTGATTTTTATATCGGCGGTCAGTTGGAAGTGATCAGCCTGCCATTGCATTTTGATTTTAAGCAGCTTCGCCAGACACCAAGGGAAATACGGGATATCTATAAAAAAATGGGGTGGAAGAGAGTTGTCGGATTTCAGACAAGGCATCCCATTCACCGGCCGCAGTTTGAAATGACACTTCATGCTATGCGTGCAACCAAAGCCAATTTATTGATCATGCCTGTCTCCGGAATGACCAAATCAGGAGATTTTGATCATTATACACGGGTCCGGTGCTATCGAAAGGTAACCCATCATTATCCGCCCGACTCCTATCTTCTAAATTTATTGCCATTGGCCATGCGGATGGCCGGCCCCAGAGAAGCGGTGCTCCACACGATTATCGCAAAAAATTACGGATGTACTCATTTTATTGTCGGACATGGTCATGCTGTACCGGATCAGTCTCCAAAGGGCGTACAATACTATCAAAATGATGAACCGAGAAAGCTTGCCTCGGATCTGTCCAAAGAGATCGGTGTCACCATCGTTCCGTTTGAAGAGATGATGTATCTTCCTTTTGAGGATGAATATCGTTTTGCGAGTCAGATCAAGGAGGGTACGGAATCCATCTCTCTTTCCGGAACCGATATACGGAAACGGGTGATTGCAGGGAAAAAGATCCCTTCCTGGGCCACATTCGATGATGTTTCAAATGAACTCAGAAAAGCATACCCGCCGCCAAGAAAACAGGGGTTTACAATTTTTATGACAGGATTATCTGGAGCAGGCAAATCCACCATTGCCAAAGTTCTGTATTCAAAATTTCTGGAAATCGGAGAACGGCCGGTAACCTTGCTGGATGGGGATATTGTCCGGATGAATCTTTCCAGCGAATTAAAGTTTTCAAAGGAACATCGGGATATTAACGTCCGCCGGATCGGTTTTGTCGCCAGTGAGATTACCAAAAACAGGGGGATTGCGATCTGTGCCCCGATTGCACCATATAAAAAGACCCGATCGGAAATACGAAAAGTTATCGAAGCATATGGAGGGTTTATTGAGGTCCATGTGGCAACTCCCATTGAAGAATGTGAAAAAAGAGATCGGAAGGGGATGTATGCCAAAGCCAGAGCCGGTCTTATCAAGGGATTCACAGGTATTGATGACCCCTATGAAATTCCGGAAAATGCGGAGGTCCGTATCAATACAACCAGCCTGACCCCTGGGGAAGCTGCGCAGGAAATTCTGCTGTTCCTGGGACAAAAGGGGTATATCT